>JAKOPZ010000124.1 GCA_029778615.1 Chloroflexota bacterium
CGTCACATGCAAACGCGGCAAATCGGGTTCGGGAAAATAGCGATAGTCGTGTGCTTCCTCTTTACTGCGCTGCGGAACGGTTACGCCTTTCGCTTCGTCCCAGCCGAGCGTTTGTTGTTCGACGCGTCCGCCTGCGCGCAAGATTTTTTCCTGCCGCGCGATTTCGTATTCGACCGCGCGAAACATCGCGCTGATGGAATTGAGATTTTTGATTTCGGTGCGCGTTTCGGACAATTCCGTTGTGCCGCGCGGACGGAGCGAAATGTTTGGTTCGATGCGCAGCGCGCCTTTTTCCATATCGCCCGAACAAACGCCAATGTACCGCAAAATCTGACGGAGCGCGGTTGCGTATTGTTTCACATCTTCCGCCGAATAAAGTTCGGGCTGACTCACAATTTCCATTAGCGGCACGCCGCTGCGATTTACATCAATTAACGAAGAACCCGCGCCATCGTGAAACAATTTCGCGGTGTCTTCTTCCAAATGCACGCGGCGAATCCCGATTCTTTTGATTGCGCCTTCACTTTCGATTTCGAGCCAACCATTGCGGGACAACGGCAAATCGTACTGCGAAATCTGATACCCTTTCATCAAATCGGGATACATGTAATTCTTGCGGTCGAATTTCGCGTATTCGGGAATCGTGCAATTGAGTGCGAGCGCGGTGAGAATTGTTGCTTCAACTGCCGCTCGATTCATCACGGGTAACGCGCCGGGCATTCCCAAACAAATGGGACACACATGCGTATTTGGTGGCGCGCCGAACGCTTCCGCCGAACAGCCGCAAAACATTTTTGATTTGGTTAAAACTTGGGCGTGTACTTCGAGACCAATAACGGGTTCGTATGTGCTAGCGAATGATTCAGTCATAACTCGCGGAGAGGCAACGGAGGATGTGGCGTGAACAACGCTGTTCATCGCCACAGATTATAACACAATGCGGCTTTCAATTTTGGTTATGGTGTGGTGAGAATTTGGTTAGGTGAGGGCAGCATCAATTTGATGCATCACTGTTCTTTGTTTCGTCCCATCCCCCGGTTTGCGCTCGCGCGCGATTTTTTTCGCATCCAACAACGTGATATTTTTTTGGACTGATGAAATCGTATCAGGACGCGGTGTGCCATTTGGCAGCTTGTTTGCGCGTTGAATAGAGTGTCGTAACAAGCACCAAAATATAAGAGAGCAGACCGAGATTGAGTGTCACCGTCAAGCCAAAGTTAATTGCCATGATGGCAGCGAGGACTGAACCCACGACCGAAAACATTCCGTTGATGCCCCACATCCATGGCACAAGGTCTGGCGCATGTGCGGTTACCAGTTTGATGCCCAATGGAAAGGGCATGCCCATCAAAAGCCCGAGTGGCATCAAAAGAAGGATAGAGAACGCAATCCGAAATGCGACAGGCATTCCGATAAGCGTATTGAAGAGAGTTTGCAAGGCGTAGGTATAAACGAGTAGCAATATCGCTAACGCGATGAGACCGATTTGATGAGTGCGCGCTCGGGCAGTCTCAGGAATCCATCCCGTAAGCAGACTGCCAACGCCTCCAAAAAAGAGCAGTGCGAACAAAATAACCGCGAGCGCGTAAATCGGATGACCGAGAAAGAGGATAAAGCGTTGAATCAACGCGATTTCAACGAGAATGAATCCCAAACCGATTCCCGCAAAATAGACGAGCCATTCTACTCGCAGTGTGCTGTTCGTTTTCCCAAATAGAAATAACGGTGCGCCGATCCAGAGTAATGCCAGCGCAAGAAGGATGAAAAAGAGTGTGAGCAGAAGGGTACTGGGTTCACCTTCACCGCTGTACATGTTGAACAACGTTGCGAGCGGATTGTCACTGGGCTTGACGAAATAAAAAAAGAAGGGGCGGTCATCCGTGGGCGCTTGAATATCCAGTGGATAGGCACGGACAAATTCTTGGGGCTGCGCGAACTGTCGCACAAATTCCGAATCAATCCCCATCTCGGGCGCATAGACGATTTCGTAAAATCCTTCCTCTTCGCCCGCGCGTATTTGTTCCAGCTCTTGTGAAGTGTATTCACTTTTTTTCAACAGAAAGGTTGCGCGTTGGTCTTGGCGTGTGATAATGATATGTTTTTCAGGTTGCGCGATTCCGCGTGCGCGCAGCGCTTCGAGAGTGATTGCCGTGAGCCGATACATTTCTGTCGGCGGCTCAAAATACCACCGTGTCATAGCGAGGACGCCGTTTGGCTTGAGATGGTCCCAATAATCAGTGAACGCCTCGCGCGTGTATAAATAATTTTCGGACAGTGCAAATGCGCCTGCCGCGCTTGCTGCAAAGGTATCTACCAAAGTGGCTTGGATGATGTCGTACTGTTGAGCCGAATGGCGAATGTAACTGCGCGCTTCGTCAATTACAAAATTGACGCGTGGATTTTGATAGAGCCGTCCACTGAAATCACCGAAACGTTCGTTGACAATCGTTTCCATGATTGGATTGATTTCGACTGCAGTCACTTTTTGGCTGCCGTGCAATAATGCGATTAATACATCTTGTCCGCCGCCCGCGCCGATGACCAATACATCTTGTTTGGGTGTGAGACGATACGGTACGGCGGCAATGTCGCTGCGCAAATAATCCACCTTTTCAAGATTGCCATCAAATTGCACAATCGAGGTGAACGCGCCCGCGTCAATATCAATCCCCATACGATCTACAGGGATTCCTTTATCCGGGTCCCACGGCTCAAAATTTTTCGAAAGTAGATTGGGTGGAAAAACTGCCACACGCGAAAACGCGTTCCACTTTTCAAACACAGGCGTTGTTTCCACTTGCCCTTTTGGATATCGAATGCGTAACCACTGGGTCTGAGTGTTCAACATCGCGAGGATAATCAACGCGCCCAAAGCCACGCCCGCAAAAAGGGTGAGGAGCTTTTGTTTTCCAAACCATGCAAAGAGCGCGGCAGCGAGCAAGCCGATGCACAAAACGAGAGTTACCATGCCAATACCACCAAGCAAGTCGAATGATAGAACGACGAACAGACAACCTAACCCCGCGCCAATTAGGTCTGCGAAATAAAGTTGGCTCACCTGTGCGCTGAAATGTTTGAGGACGAGAGAGATCGCAATGCCACCAAAGAAAAAGGGCAGCACCAAAAGAATCACGACGATTAAAAACAAAAAGCCCGCGCTAGACCAAAGCCAAGTCCAAGAGACTTGGAGATTCAACTGTACACTTAACAAGACCGCAATCGCGAGCAGCGCGGCAATCGCGTAAAGGATACACGCGCGCGCCGCTTGTGAACTAAAGCGTTCAAGCGTAAAGTATTCGGCGAAAAGGTACACGACAATTCCACTTGCGCCCAAACCTAATAATGCAAGCGAAATCGCCAAAAATGAAAAATGATAATACATCACGACAGAAGCAATCCGCGTGATGGTAATCTCTAATGCCAGCAGAGATAAACTCAAAAGCAAAATGCTTGCAAACACAAAACGATTTGCCGACATACTCTCTCTCCTTATTTCCCATTCTCCGCACCTTGAAGTGCTTTTGCATACATCACAAAATCTGCGCGCTGGGTATCATATTCTACATCATCCCAATTTATTTTTTCATCGCGCGCGACATCGCGTTTCAGAATCACATCGTCTGCCAAACAAATGGGCAAGCCGCGCGGCATTTCACCGCGCGTGCAGTTCTCAATCATACCGTAACACATGTATCCGCCCACACCGTCGAGACGTTCACCGCGCTGAAGTGGGCGCTTGGCGTAAGCGAACACATTCGCGCAAAATCCGTAATTGGGTTGAAGCAAAGATTCCTTTTTGTGTACTGCCTCGAAAATACAGCGCATCGCTTCCACGTGACAGAGATGGTACGGACGATAGAACAGATAATAGGGTCCGCTTCCCATTTTGTAATACGCGAGCATTTGCCGTTGATATTCTTCCGCGCAATAGCCGATGACAAAGACGCCGCCGCCCGGTTCCGCGCCGAGAATGTATTCGACCCACGCACGCTCGCTCTCGCGCGCCGCGTCGAGGTCAAAGAGGGTGAGCGCTTCGTGAACGGACAATGCGCGCGGTCCGTGCATTCCGTCCGTTGGCGTCATCAAATCAAATGCGTTCGCAAGCAACGCCATTTCGATATTAAGTTTTGTGCCATCCGTGTACGCTGTTGCCATACGGTAATCGAGACGCCGCATGTCCGCTTCGGGAATAATTTTGGTTGGATTGCTGTACCGGTCCAGAAAGCCCTTGATGTTTCCCGCGAGTACAAGCTGCATCCCCCATTGTTCCGTTTCGCGGATGAGGCGCGCAATAACCCCGTGCTGGTCGCCGTCACAGCTGGTGTAAACGACGTCGTTTGCTTGTGCTTGCTGAAAAAGATAAGGACCAAATATCAAATCAATCTCGGCGTTCATCAAGACCAAATGCTTTTTATGTTCGATTGCCGTGAGCGCAAATTGCGCGGCGGGCGCAATCGCGCTGCTCGCTTCAATGAAAACCTCTGCTAACCCACAGCGCGCACACAAGTCACCGTCATCGCAAAGTGCGACGAATCCTTCTTGAATTGCGCGATGCATTTCGTCAAGCGATGAGACAACCCGATACGGCACACGCCATGTTTCCGCGCACGCAATGGCGCGTTCCAAGCGAATGTCGGCGAGCGCGACACATTCAATTCCCGGGGTGATGAGGCATTGATAAAAAAGACCTTTGCCCATTGCGCCCGCGCCGACGATGGCGACACGAATAACTGGCTCGGTAGTTTGTGTTTTGGGAAGCATACGATTCATGAATTTCCTATTGGAAATCAACTCCCGCGTAATGAAGCAACGCGGCGAGTGCGTCGGGATTTACAAAATACGGTGAATCGTATTCCCCCGGTTTTTGCTTGTTCGTCGTTTCGCCCACCAAATAATAATAGTCCAAACCCAGCGTGTGACTAAGCTCGTAAAAATAACGCGACAGTCTCCCCGGATGATGCAACACAATCACGCGCGTGCCCGGTCTGCAAAAAACCAAATTCGATAACGCTGCGCCGTTCAAGCCGACGACAACGTTTGCCTTTGCAAAGA
>JAKOPZ010000125.1 GCA_029778615.1 Chloroflexota bacterium
GATTCGCGGTTCCTAAAAAAGTTTTTCCAACGCCGGCAACAACTGCTCCTCCGCCACCACCTTCCACGACATTTTCTCGGCTAACGCGCGTCCATTCTCCAACAACACCCACGCGTCATGTCCCTGTCTTGGCAAACGTTCGATAATTTTTTGCGCGGCGCGATAACTTTCTGCCGCTTCGATTTGGTCGCGCTCGTGCGAGCCGATGTTTCGCATCGCATACGCGTTCGGATATTCCCAGCCGTACGGCAGCGTGATGTAATCCGCCAGCACGATATTGTTCAACTCCAGTCCGCCGCGTTTTTCAATGAAATAGGCGCAGCCGCACGAGCTGCTCAAGTTGCACAACGCGCCGAACGTCAACGGCTCCAATTGCGCGATGCCGAACGGTTCATAAATACTCTGTCCAAATTCCACATCCGTCCCGCGTCGAATATCCATGTATTCCATCTCCGCTGGCATTCGTCCGCCACTGCGGTCACGACTCCAACCGAATTGATTCGCCAACACGATGCGGCTCGCGCGCGCACGCGCATTGAATTCTTGAATCGCTTGATAATACTCTATCTCCAAACCTTGCAAATCGCCATTGCCCGCGCGATGATTCACGGGCCAGCCGTACTCGGACTCCCAACGCCACACCTCTTCCGACGAACGCCCCGCAGGAATTGTCGAACTCAATGTGAACAGCACCGCACTTTCATTCCGCGCTGCGAGCATGTTATCGAGATGCTCCATCACGCGAATGTCGCGCCACAACGCTTTCGACAGCACCATGCGCGTCACGTGCGAAAAAATCCATGTCGGACGAAAGCCCAATAAATTTTGCGCGTACACCGCGAGATGGTCTTTACTAATCCAACGTTGGTCGAGATTAATCGTTTGTGCGGGCACGCCGTTGTACACCAACGCAATCGGACGCTGCGCGAATTGCGGCGACAAGAACTGCAATTCGTTCATCGTAATATCGCTCACCGCGAGAAACGCATCAAAATTCCCCGCCGCGTTCAACATCGCATGCCGATAATTCCACCATTGGTCGCCGAACAAATCCGTCACATACAAATTTTCTTGGCGCGCGCGTTTCAACACATTATAAAAACGCGTATCGTGTCCTCTATCGCTCTCGACAATTGGACGCATCGTCGCAACCTCGTGCGCGTAAAAAACCGTTTTGTACGCACCGGGCTGACGATGAATCGCCGCGAACGCCATCGGCAAACCCAACCATTCGTGCGCGAGCAGCACCGCGCGTCCCGGTGACCAATTCACCAGCGCGCCCAACGCGGCAAAACTCGGCGCGGCGGCGGCGAGATACCAGTTGTATTCGCCGTCGCTTTGATAGCGAAACGAATCAATTCCAAATTGTTCACTGAAAAAATATTTCGTCTCGCTCACACTCGCGGGATTCGCGTTGTGCGGGTCAATTAACAAAATTTCATGTTCGTACGCGCCAAATTTTTTCTTGCCGTACACGATATAGACATAATAATCGCGCTCGACTTGATTGAACGCGTGCGCGAGTTCAGGCGCAACATCATTCTCACCGCGCCACGTGAGATACTGCGCGTGAAAATGATTGCGCGGCGCAAACAAACGCGACATGTCCAAATCATCGGAGGTGTTAATCGGTCCGACCAGAATCGAACGTTTTACGTTTTCGCTGTACGCGGCTTGCGCCAACAAACCATCCAACACCGCGCCAATGCCGCCGAGTTTGATTCCTGCTTCGTGTGTCGAATGAACAACGAGGTCGAGTTGTGACATGGTGAGTGCCTTGATACCTTTTTTGATTTTCAATTCTTTTTTGAGACGGCGAATTTTATTCGCTGCCTGCTTCATGCGTAGAATGAACAACGAGGTCGAGTTGTGACATGGTCATGCCCTTGAGGAAATTTTTTTGTCCAGAAATGATGTGTCTATCTTAAGTATTCCGTTCCGTGCTGTCAATGCCGCGTGAAATCTGAAACCAGACGCAAAAGAAAAGGGAACTCGTTCGAGTTCCCTTGAGTTGCCACATCTACCAATTCACTCATCCATCCCCGGAACATCATCCCAATCCCCGGGCAAAGGGCTGGAGGAACAACCGGTTTTGATTTTATAGGGTCCTTGATGCGCCACTTGGTCATCCGCAGCCCAACCGCTATTTACACCACGCGCGCGAAGATGAAAAAACCATTTTGTTTTTGTACTGGCGACAGGCACCGTAAATTGCGCGCCGTACGTCCCCGCCGTCCCATCTTGGATTGTATCGGGAACATCACTTGGATTTGTGCTGAGCGTCCACGAATATCCCGCTAACTGGTCTACCCCATTTCCATCAACATGGTAAAATTCCGAAGGTGCGGGCCAGCGCATAATAAGAATGGGGTTGCTGCAACACCCCCCAATCGGGTGGCTCGTGCTTCGGGGGACAAAGCCGGAATTCATGTTGGCATTAGGATACCAAGGAAACCAGCCGATGCCGCGCAGCCGTCGAATCGGATGGTTGGTCGAGTTGCCGGTGTTATTCGCATTATTGGACATCAAATCCCGCAACTCAGTATGAATGTGTGTGCCTGTGCATGTATTACCAGTGCATCCCACTGTGCCAATAGATTGACGGTCCGCGACTTGATCGCCGATTCCAAAAGTTGGAGGGGGATTTGCCAAGTGGGCATAGTATGCATAAAACGCATCGGCATAAGGTGCGACGTCACTTTGAACGACAACAAGGTTGCCCCAATTGGCAAAGGAACTATTGATGTACACATGCCCGGGTTTGACAGCAAGAATCTGCGTCCAGCCATATGTCTTGGGTGAAAAATCAATCGCTTCGTTAGATTTTCCTGTATGGTCAGGTTCACCGGGACCCAATGTGATCACAGCATTTTCATTGCGATTAAAAGGCAGACTGTACTGGCGTGGGGGGGTTGGAGTTGGAGTTCCGGGTGTGACAGGATGGGCAATCAACATCTGCTGGGCAGTTTCCTTTTCATCCGCCGCAAACGTTTGTTGGAGACCGAGCATCGTGAATGCGGCGAGGGCGAATGCAGCTATTGCGACGAGCAGTTTGGCATAACGCGATGACATTTGTTCCTCCGTTATAGAATTTATTTGTCAATTCTCAAATTCTGAATAATGAGATCAAAAACCTCGTTCGGAACAGTCCACTCTTCCCGATAGCTCTGTGCAATCAGAATGACATCGTTTGGACGCTTGACATAGACAGCTTGCATCAAACCACCATACCCAAAATCAACAAGTTGTCTTAAGGCGGGGAATCCATCTACAAGAAATTCTTCTTCTCGAATCACTTTATCATCCTCGCTGACGCGACCTGTTCGATAGACCCAGTCGCGAACTGTCTCATTTCCCTGCAATTGATCAACTTGAGACAATTGCCCTCGTCGGGCGTAGATGTCAATATGGGTCAAATTGAGCGGTGGACCTTTATATCCCATAACAGCAGGGTCATTTAGGTCATAGCTAAAGATTTGAGTTGTCTGTCCGCTCGCGCCAGCACTGAGATACCAATCCGATGGATATTTGATTGTGAATCCTTGTTGTTCATTCACATATTCGTTCCACTTTTCAAACGGGATCATTTTTTCTGGACTCGCCGTCGGCCCGGGGGTGTAGGTGATTTTGGTGGGTTCTGGAGGCGGCGGGACGGTCTTGAAACCGGGGGGTAATGGTGCATCCGTTGGGGGAGGCAAGACGCGTGTCGGCGTCAAATCATAGTTGGGTTCTTGTTCCACTTCGGCTTCGGGGGTTGCGGTTGCTGGCGCGAGCGCGTTTTGTTGCCCGCCCGTTTGCGCGGGAACGGGCACAGTCATTCCTATTGTGAAGAGGAACAATGCGCCGAGTATGAGGATGCTTGTTATGACGATGAGCAAGGCGAGACCAATTGGAGAAGGCGAGGGACGAGATGTGCGGGGTTGACGTTCGGGCATGAAATCCTCCTTGAAGGAGTTCAAGCCGCGTCTGCAAAGAGGGAGGCGCGCTCAAAACACGCGCATTTTTGCAAGCCAAGTGAGCCAACACAAGAAACCCCTTTTTGCAAACACGACCAATGCAGGGTACAAACAAACAGCCGAATTACCTCGCGCATTATACGACGAAAAAAAAAAAAACTGTCAATACCCTCGCGTGCGAACGAACAAGGGCATTTCAAGCATCCCTTGCCCTCGCAAGCCCCCTTTTCATGCACCGTATTCCAGAGTATCATCATGCCCATGAACGATACGGAGCAAGCACAGCCGACTCCGGACGACGCGTCAAACGTCGTCACCATTGGCGCGGGAGCCGACGTCGAACAAATCGCGGTTGGCAGCAGCATTACGCAAACCAAAATTGTCGGCTACACCGTCGAACAGGTCAGCGCGCTCCTCACGCAAATTCGCACTACGTTTCAACCGAAACCGTTCGACGGACGTTCGCCGTATGTGGGGCTCGCCGCGTTCGAACAAGAAGACGCCGACCGTTTTTTTGGACGCGAACGTTGGGTCGCGAATCTCGTCGAGCGATTGCGCGAAACGCGTTACATCCTCATCGGCGGCGCGTCGGGCAGCGGCAAATCTTCGCTCGCGCGCGCGGGCTTGCTCCCCGCGTTGAAAAAAGGTGCGCTCCCCGGGAGCGAGCAATGGCTCTATGCGACATTCAAACCAGGGCGCGACCCGCTCGAACAGCTTGCGCTTGCCGTCACGCGCTTGGCGCAAAACCCATCCATCGGCGATTACCTCCGCCAACATGCGGACGACGAAACCGCGCTTCACAAAACGCTCGAATCCCTGTTGAGCGACCGCCGCGACCAACGCGCGGTATTGCTCGTTGACCAATTCGAAGAAATTTTTACGCAGGTCAATCAAGAACCCGCACGCGTCGCCTTTTTGAATTTACTCACGCACGCAGCGACAGTAGAAAACGGGCGCACAGTTTTATTGTGCACGCTCCGTTCGGATTTTGTTTCGAGCTGCAGCGCGTATCCTAAACTGAATGCACTCTTGAATAAACAATTCGTTCAAGTGACGGCGATGGAGCCGGATGAATTGGTGAGCGCGATTGCTCGCCCCGCGCTGCAAGTGGGCGTGCAAATTGACCCCGACCTCGTCGCGCAAATTATCAACGACATGCGCGGACAGCCCGGCGCGTTACCCTTGATGCAGTTCGCGCTCAAAGATTTGTTTGACGCGGAATTGCAAAAAGGCGGCGTCATCGCGCTCACCCGCTCCGACTATCTCGAACGCGGCGGCATTCAAAAAGCATTGGAACGTCATGCCGACGCGGAATTTGCCAAACTTTCGCCCGAAGAACAAACATTGGCGCGTTCCATTTTTTCGGGCGTCGTCGAAATCAGGCGCGCGACGCGCGATACGCGCCGCACCGCGCGCCTTCAAGAATTGATTCCCGCCAACGCGAATCCCAGTACCGTCAAAGCCGTCGTCGAAGAACTTGCCACCGCGCGTTTGCTCACCACCGACGAACAAGGCACGCAGGAAACCGTCACGCTCGCGCACGAAACGTTGATTGACGCGTGGAGTTGGCTGCGCCGATTGATTGACGAGAACCGCGACGCGATTGCCCTGCAAAACGCGATTGCCGCCGACGCGCAAGAGTGGCAAGCGGGTCAGCGCGACGCGAGCTATTTGTACACGGGCGCGCGTTTGGCGACCGCGCGCGAACAGCTCGCCGCAAACAAATTGACGTTGACCGGCTTGGCGCTCGCGTTCGTGCAAGAAGCAATTGCGGCTCAAGACCGCGCGCAGCAGCGCCGCCGCAATCTCATTTTTGCCACGATTGGCGGATTGACAATTGCGGTGTTGGTGTTTGCGTTTCTCGCATTCTTTGCGTTTCAGGCGCAAGCGCGCGCGGTCGCGCAGGAACAAACCGCCATCGCCGAACGCAATATCGCGCGTTCGCGCGAACTCGCCGCGATTGCGTTGAACCAAATTACCATCAACCCCGAACGCGCGCTGTTGATTGCGCTCGAAGCAAACAAGACTACACAAACGTTTGAATCGCTCGACGCGCTGCGGCAAACCCTGCTCGCGCCGCACGCGCGTTTTATTTTGAAAGGACACACCGAAGCGGTCAACGACGCGCAGTTTTCACCCGACGGCGCACTAATCGTCACCGCGAGTGTGGACAAGACCGCGCGCGTGTGGGACGCGAACACGGGGCAGCAAGTCGGCATTTTGCAAGGGCACACCGACGGATTGCGTCGCGCGCGTTTTTCGCCGGACGGAACACTCATCGCGACCGCGAGCGCGGACAAGACGGCGCGTGTGTGGGACGCGAAAACATTTCAGCCTCGCGCGCTGCTCCAACACGACGCGGCAGTGAACGATTTGAAATTTTCGAGCGACGGGAAATTTCTCGCCACCGCGAGCGAAGACGGGACCGCGCACCTCTGGGACCCGTCAACCGGCGGTGAACGCTTTGTTTTGCGCGGACATACCAAAGGCGTCGCCGCGCTCGATTTTTCGCGCGATGGCACGCGTCTCGTTACGCTGAGCAAAGACAATACCGCGCGCGTGTGGGACACGTCGAACGGACAATCTCTGTTTGAATTGAAACCCGAAACAGGTTCGTTCACGCAAGCGCGTTTTTCGCGCGACGGAAAACGAATTCTCACCGCAGGTTCCGACAATTTCGCGCGTATGTGGGACGCGTCAACCGGACGCGAACTTTTCAATCTCGCGGGACATGACGCGCCGCTTCAAGACGCGCGTTTTTCGCCCGACGATACGCGCATTGTGACCGCGAGCGGGGACGGCACCGCGCGCGTGTGGGACGCGGCTTCGGGCTTGCCCGAACTCGTTTTGCGCGGGCACGAAGACGGCGTGTTCAGCGCGCGGTTCACAGGCGACGGTTCGCAAATTGTGACGACGAGCCGCGATTCCACGATTCGCGTGTGGGACGCGTTGAGCGGCGAACCACTCACTGTGCTGCGCGGACAAAATCAACCGTCGCGTGATGCGGCGCTCTCGCCGAACAGCGCGTGGCTCGTGACCCCGAGCAATGATGGAATGCCGCGCGTGTGGGACTTGAGCGGCGGCGGCGAGATTGCGGTGCTGCGCGGACATCGCGGCGCAATCAACAATGCGCTTTTTTCACCCGATGGTGCGCGCATTCTCACGGCGAGTCGCGATGATACCGCGCGCATTTGGAATTCCTCCACGTTCGATTTCGTTTCGCTGCAAGGACATACCGACGACATTAACGCGGCGCAATTTTCCAACGACAGCGCGTGGGTTGCGACGGCGAGCGCGGACAAGACGGCGCGGCTTTGGGACGCGCGCACAGGCGCGTTATTGAAAACATTCGAGGGACACACTGCCGCGCTGCGCGCCATCGCGTTTTCACACGACAATCAAAAAATTGTGACCACGAGCAACGACAGCACGGCGCGCGTGTGGGACACCCGAACAGGTCAAATGCTGTTTCTCTTGCGCGGACACACGAGCGGAATTTCCGCCGCGCAATTTTCGCCGGACGGAAAATACATCGTCACCGCGAGCAATGACAAGACCGCGCGTTTGTGGGACGCGGCGACGGGAAACACAATCGGCGTTTTGAGCGGACACGAAAAAGAAGTGCTCGACGTTCAATTCGCGCCCGACAGTGCATGGCTCGTGACCGCAAGCGGCGACGGCACCGCGCGCGTGTGGGATGTTGCGACACAGCAAACGCGTTTTGTTTTGCGCGGACACAATGGCGTGGTACGCACCGTGCGCGTTTCGCCAAACGGAAAATGGATTGTGACGGCGGGAAATGACAGCACCGCGCGCGTGTGGGACGCGACAACGGGGGCGTTGTTACAAACGCTGCGCGGGCATAATGGGGTTGTGATGTATGCGGAATTTTCGCCGGACAATGCGCTCGTCGTCACCGCGAGCACCGACGGCACCGCGCGCATTTGGGATGCGACGACAGGACAACTGCTCTCGATTTTGCGCGGCAATCGCAACACAGTGTTGAGCGCGCATTTTTCGCCCGACGGACAAGCGGTGCTCACGGGCGGACAAGACAACAGCGCGCGTTTGTATGTGGTTGCTCAAGACAAATTGCTCGAACTGGCGCGCTCACGCGTCAACAGCGAATTGTCGTGCGCGGAACGCGCGGAATTTTTGAATGAGCCCGCGCCTTGTGCAACATCTACGCCAAAGCCGTAAGTGGATGGAATCCTACACCCTCACCCCAACCAATCTCGAAAATTTTTTCCGCGCGTTCATCCTCGAATCCGACAGCATTGACCGTCTGCTCGTTTCGCCCGGAAGAAAATTGTTGGGACTCGAACGTATAAACACCGCGTTTCAAGCAACGACAACGTGGTGCCGCGCATTGGTCGAACAAGCATTTATCAAAAATGCGAATGACGTTTGCAGCATGACCGTTCTTGCCGAAGGCATAGGTCACAATCTGCCTGCGGCATTGGCAAACGCGCTCGCGCCCGAACATCAGCGCGGCGACAATTTTATGGGCGTCAGTCGTTTCGCGTTGGCGAAATATGAAAACGACGCGCCCCGTAGTAACGATTTCAATCGTTCCTCCAGCATGACCAATCAATTCGTAACGACTCTATTATTCGCCGAGCCGCACCACGCGTACATACCATTCGACGCGCGTGTAAAATATCTCCGCGTCGAATCGCCCGCGCCCGTGTGGGTGATGCTCGATACGATTGCGACAGGCGCGACGCTCGTGCGCGGGCTCGAAGCCGCGTTTGCAAACGCGCCCAAGCCGCGCGAAATTTTATTGGGAACGCCTGCGGGAAGTTTGGTGGGGGCAAAAAAAATCGCGGCGCTGTGTGCGCGCGAAAATGTTTCGCTTACATTTTTCTTTTTCGGCGCGATATTTGGCTTGTGGAAGGACGGCACGGCATTGCCGTGGTGTCATCCCGACACGATTTTTTCCGGCACACCGCGCAGTGAAAAAAATCGCGCGCTCACCGCGCGCCTGTTCAACAACATTGATGGCTTTTGTTCCGTCGGCGATTGCTCTGCGAATTTTTTTGATGTGGTGGAAGCGGAAAAAATTTTACAGGAGGAAGAAACGCGCTTCAATTGGCAGATTCCAGTCTCCAATCTCTAATCTCCGCTTGCCATCACCGCGCGCACATCCCTCTTTTGCAAAAATCCCGCGCGCAGTTCTGGGGGCGCGTGTTCGGCAATGTATTCTACAATCTCGCGCGCCTCGCCGCGCTGCGCGTTTGCTTTGGTTATCTCACCGCGCGCCTCGCTCAGCGTCGCCGCGAACGCGAGAATTTGCCAGAGCATTCGTTTGGAACCGATTTCGCGTGCAACGCATTCCGCGTTTTCCATCGCGGCGTTTGCAGCAGACATTTCGTTCAGTTCAAATAGTGCCTGTGCTTGCGCCAGATACCCGTCTGACAGATACAAGCGCACATGCAGTTGCTCCATTGTGTTCAAAAATTTCTCCAGCTGCGCGCGCGCCTGTGCCCATTCCCCGCGCGCGAGCATTAGCAAAATTGCCGAACGTTCGACAAAAAGTTCGTACACCGCGAGACTGTGCGTTTCTGCCAACGTTTCGCGCGCGCGCTCCAGCACGTCTTCCGCCTCTGTCAGTGCGCGTTGCGCGGCATGAAACTCCGCGAGAGTCGCATACGCCAGCGGCAAGCCAAGCGGAAAACGCTGTACCGCCTGCACCACACGTTGAGCAATTTCAACCGCGCGCGCAGTGTCGCCGAGCCACGCGTACGCGCGGGCAAGGTCCAGCTGCGTATCCAAATTCGGCGCGAGAAAGCCCGCGCGTTCGCCCAACACCATGCACTCGCGCATCTTGTCCATGCCCAAGGCAAAATCCCCGCGCTCGACATGCGCCATGCCCACCGTAAACAAACTATATGATTGTCCCCACAGATTGCCCGTTTGCCCGGCGATTTCGTACGCCTCTTCGGACAGGCGAAACACCGCATCCAACTCTCCCGCGAAAATCAAATAATTTGCCGCGCTGCTCAAGTTGTCCGCCAGCATCGGCAGATTGCCGAGCTCGCGCCACAATTCCTTGGCGGTTTCAAACAGCGCCGCGCTTTGGATAAATTCGCCGTTCGCGGCATAAACGCCTGCTAAATCATTCGCTGCGTACGCCGTCAGCTCACGCAAATTCAATTCACGCGCCAGCGCCAACGCCTGTTCGCCGATGGGCATGGCTTGCTGCGGCTGATTGGTGCGCGCCAACACCAACATCCGCAGCCACAACACGCGCGCTTGCGCGGCACGGTCGCCCAACGCGGTGGCGAGTTCGAACGCGCGCGCAATCAAAGCGGTTGCGCGTCCCGCATCAAACCGTTCGCTCGGCGTCCCATAGATGGGAATGCGCGCCAAGAGTGATTCCAGTTCCAGCGCGCGGTCGGCGCGGGCGCGCCCGATTTCTTCCAACGCTTCATAGTTGGCGAGCGCCGCCTCATGCTGCGCGTTCAGCTCGTAGGTTTTCCCGCGCCGCAAATACAGATGCGCGACATCCTCGCGGTCCAGATTCAACGCGGCGGACAATTCCAACGCGCGGTCATACGCCATCAACGCTTCCACGTTCGCGTATACTCGCGCGGCGGCGTCGCCCGCGCGCACGTAACAATCGAACGCGCGCGCCGCCTCACCCGCTTCGTCCCAATGCCGCGCGAGCACCAGCGCCAATCCCTCGCGGTCCGCGCCGCGTTCCAAGATTTCGGCGACGAGGCGATGCAGCCGTTTGCGGTCCTGTTTCAACAAACTTTCGTATGTCGTTTCTTGGAACAAGCCGTGCTTGAACACATATTCAATTTGCGCTTCCCCCTGCGCGCGGCGAATCAAGTCCGCGTCGGTGAGGTGTTGCAATTCAGCGCGCAGGGTTAGGTTTCCCATATCAGTTTCCGCGCCCGCGTACGAAATGTTTCGCGCACTTGCGGTTCCGGCAAATTCACTGCCAATGTTTCCAAATGGGCATCCGCTTCGTTTGCATAACGCGCGGCGTCCGCCGCGTTTTCTTGTGCGCGCAACGTCTGCGCCAAGTGCATCGCAACGCGCCAGCGCTCGGGCAAAGTCAATCCATTGCTCGCGTGTGCTTGCAACAAAAGCTCTTGGGCGGCGCGCGGATTCTTTTTCTGCATCAACGCGCGGGCGCGCAAACACCACAAACGCGGGATGACGCTTTCGGGAGTTAGATTCGATGCATCGCGCAGCAAAAGGTCAAGCCATTCGAGCGCGGTATCCGGTTCGTGCCGCGCGAGCGCGAGTTCCACGCGCGCCGCCCACGCTTGTCGCTGTCCCAATGTGCGCGCCGGGGTTCCGGCGGGAAGCGTCGCATCGAGAATTTCTTGGGCGGCATCCAATTCCCCCAGCGCAATGCGCATCGAAGCGAGAAAACCACTGGCGACGCGCGTCCAATGCATGGAACCGACCTCGCGCGACAATGCCAGTCCCTGTTCCAAAAAGGGCTGCGCGGTTTCAAAAGCAAGCACGTCGAGATACAGCGCGCCGACCAACATTGTCGCCGCCGCGAGCCACTGCCGATGCTCAATTTCACGCGCGACCGTTATAGACTCGCGCAGCAGTTCGAGCCCGCGTCCATATTCCCCCATCGCGAACAGTCGTTCGCCAATCACCCACAACGCCTGTGCTTCGCCCGCGCGCCAACCCAAATCTCGCAAGCGCGGCAAGATTTCGCCGAGGGCCGTTTCAATGTCCCCGGCGAACGGCGGCAAAACGAGCGTATCGCTTTGCGGAGAGGGTCCCGAAAGATACAGAGAGATTTGTGCCGTGGCGGTGCCGCGCGCATCGTTCAACTCTTGAAAGAGCTGCAACGCGAGGTGAATGTGTCGTTGCGATTCGATAAAATCGGTTCCGACCAAATTGGTCATTCCCAACAAATCTTCGGTCTCGGCAATCCCGCGCTTTTCATTCATTTTGTGAAACATACTCAACGCTTCATGATGGTACGCTAACGCGCGGGAGGGGTCTTCGTTATTCAAGTACCAATTCCCTACGCGATTCAACGAGTGCGCCACACGAAACGGGTCATTGCTCACGCGCGCCAATTCCAGTGCCCTTTCAAAATAAATTCCCGCGCGTGCATAGTCCTGCGCGAGCCACGCAAAACCCAAATCTTGCAAACTTTGCCATTCTGCCTGCACGTCGCCTTCCGCTTGCGCCAACTGCAGCGCGTTCTCCAAATCACTGCGCGCGTGTTCAATTTCGCCGATGCGTTCATAAATCACGCCGCGCGCGCGATACAACGTGTCGCGGGTGTCCGTCTGCAATTCCTGTGCCGCGTCCAACGCGCGCGTATAAAAATTCAACGCCTCACGGTTGGCAAAGCGCGCCGCCGCGCCGTCCGCCGCTTGTTCAAAATAATGCAGCGCGCGCGCGGTATCGCCTGCCTCTTCAAAATGTTCCGCGAGACGCGGCGCGAGTTCATCCAATTTTTGCGGATACGCGCGTTCCAACGCTTCGCCCACCAAACGGTGGAGGCGTTTGCGGTCATGTCGCATGAGCGATTGGTACGCCGTGTCCTGCACCAATTGATGCTTGAACAGGAACTCGCCGGCGTCCAATGGACGAAGGAGCTCTGCCGCTTCAATCTCATTCAGCGCGGGCAAAAGCGAAACGCCGCGCACAGAGTCCGGGTAACGGTTCATTTTGCCCCGTGTTCCACAAATGTCGCGCGCAATTCTGCGGGCATCCGCGCGGCGAAATGTTCGCGCAGTGTGTTCACTTTCGCGGCGTGCGCGTCCGCCGTGTCTTGTTCGCCGCGCGCCATCGCGAGTGCACGCGCCGTTTCCAACACGCGCAGCATACTCCATTGCGCGTGCATATCTTGCGCGAGCGCGCGTGCTTCTTGAAGCGCTTGCTCCGCCGCGTCAAAATCATGCATGCCCAAACACACCTGCGCGTACGGGAGCAGCACAGCCAATTGATATTGCCGCATCTTGTTTGCGCGCATATAGCCGAGCAACTCGTCACTCAAGCCGCGCGCCCGCGCAAAATTTTTCTCTGCGCTCAGCAATTCAATGTGCGCGAGCGCGAGGTCTCCCGCGTAAAACGGATTGGCATCGGGCTGAAATTCTTCGGGTGAATCGCGCAGCACCTCGCGCGCCGCGGGCAACATTTCACGCGCGAGATACGCATGAACCAATGCACCTGCTGCGACGGGATGCATCGCGGGAAAACGCTGTTCCGCCACTTGCGCCGCCAGCGCTGCAAGTTCGATGCCGCGTTCGGGCTGTCCGCAATCGGTGTACAAACGCGCCAAATCGCTGCGCGTCAAAATCAATGTCGGCGGGAAAACACTTTCGCCCAATGCAATCGCCGCGTGCATCACCGTCATTGCTTTTTCAAACTCACCGCGTTCGATATATGCTTGCCCAATCCACGTTTGCGTAAATGCTTCGTTCCACGAATTGCCAATTTCGCGGCTGATTCGTAAACCCTCTTCCGCCGCTGCAATCGCCTCATCATAGTCACCAAGCAACAGATGACTCATCGCCGCGTAGCCATAATTGCTCGAAAGCATCGGCAGATTGTCCATCTCGCGCCACATCGCGCGTGCTTCCAGCGCGTACTGCATCCCGCTTTCACTCTGCCCATGAAACGTGAGCAGCGGCGAAAAATCATTCAGCACATACGCCAACCGTTCGCGCAAATTATTTTCGCGTGCAATGTGCAATGCTTGTTCGCCGTACTCGGCGGCAAGCTTGCGATTCGTGCCGACGCGTGAATGCAGCAGCATCAAATTCCACAAAATTTTGGCTTGCGCCTCTACATCTTGCAACGCGCGCGCCAATTCCAACGCGCGGTCACTCAATTCTTGCGCGCGCGGCGCATCGTACACCACGCTCGGAATCGAATGGACCGTTGCGCGCGCCATCAACGCCGCCAGTTCCAATGCGCGACTCGAACGCGCCTCTGCCACGCGCAGCATCGCATCATAATTTTCTACCGCCGCGTGATAATTTCCTTGTACTTCAAGCACCCGCCCGCGTTTCAAAAATAATTCTTGGACGAGTTCGTTCGGCGCGTCGCCGCGCTGAGCGAGGTCCAACGCGCGTGTATAACACCTCAATGCTTCTGCGTTCGCGTTGATGCGACGCGCCGCATCTCCCGAAAGTTCCGCGTACTCGAGCGTTTTCGCGTCATCCCCCGCTTCGCCAAAATGCTGCGCGAGCAGCGGCGCAAGTTCCGCGCGGCGTTCGGGATACAGTTCTTCCAACGTTTGCGCGACGAGCCGATGCAAACGTTTGCGTTCGTGCATCAACAACGACGCGCGCGCCGTGTCCTGCACCAACGCGTGTTTGAAAAGATAGGTCAATTCCTCGTCGCGCAAACGGCGCACGAGTTCGCTCGATTCCAAACGCGCGAGTTGTGTTTCAAGCATCGTCGTTCACTCGCTGCGCGAGACGCGTTTGTAAAAAGGACGCGCGCAATTCATTCGGGAGGAACGGCAGTAATTCTGCCAGCGCGGCGCGCGCGTCGGCAATGGCAACCGCGCCATCCTCGCCTTGGGCGTGCGCCAAGTCCAGCTGCGTCACGGCAATTTCCAAACGCGCCGCGCACAATTCCAGCGCGTTTGCCCTTTCCGCCGCATGCTGTAATGTTTCGTGCGCGGACGCGAATTGCTGCTGCGCGAGAAACAACCGCGCCAATTCATTCAAGACCATTGGTTCCAAGATATGATATTCACTTGTCTGAATCCGCGTCAAGGCAACGTCCAAAAATTCGCGCGCGTCCGTCCAGCGCTGTTCCGCTTGCGCGGCGCGCGCGCGGACAAGCGAAATGACCCCCGCGCCCATCGGCAAAATGCGTGCGTAAAAAAATTCGCTGGGCGCGTCGCCGATCTCTTGGACCGCTTGCATAAAATTTTCCATATCGCCGCGCGCGTGCGCGACGACTGCCCAGACCGCGTATGCCCAACCGTTCCAATTGAGCGCCTGCTTTTGTGTGCGTTCCAAGGCATCGTGCGCGATTTCCTCCGCGCGCGCCGAATCGCCCAAGAACGCCAATAGTTGCGCCATTTCAAAACGCGCCATCACAATTGGACCAAATATCCCAATCGGGTCGCCGACGCGAATACACTGTTGGAAGCAAGTCAAGGCATTGTTCCATTCGCCGCGCTCCAAATGAACATAACCCTCAAGCATGTACGAGGTGGTCTCACCCCAAGGGTTGCCGATAGTCTGTGACAGGGCCCGCGCCTTGTGCGCGGCATCCAGCGCGTTTTGATACGCACCGCGTAACAAGTATCCCATCCCCGATGCGTTCAAGTTGTCGGTTAGCATCGGTTTGTTGTCCAATTCGCGCCACAACGCTTGCGCGGCAGCCGCGCACTCGTCCGCCTTGCCCATTTCACCCAAGTTCAGATAGGTATAGACCAAATCGTTCAAGGTGTACGCAATCTGTTCGCGCCAATTCAACGCGCGTGCGAGCGCCAATGCTTGTTCACCATACACGACGCCTTGATGCGGACCTTCCCCGCCGTATAAATTCAACAACATCATAATCCACAGCACCCGCGCTTCGCTGTGTTGGTCATGGAACGCGCGCGCAACGTGCAGCGCCTCTTGCGCGATTTCCATCGCTTTGGCTGGGTCATACCGCATCGCCGCGACTGCCAGCACTTTGGACAATTGCACCAACGCCGCGAGTTCCAGTTCGCGGTCACCGCGCGCGCGCGCGTGTTCGCGCGTGTGTTGATACAGCAGATACGCCGCGTCATAATCCGGCGCGAGCTCGTATGCGCGTCCCAATTGCGTCATCACGCGAATAAACGTTGCCGTCGCGCCCGCGCGCGCGCGCACCAAATCCAACGCGCGTTGATACGCCGCAATCGCCTCGGCGTACGCTGAAACGCGCATCGCCGCGTCACCCGCGCGTTCGGCGTACTCGAGCGCTTTTGCCTCATCGCCCGCCGCGTCATAATGCTGCCACAACCGCGCGGCAAATTCATCCAAACGTTCGGCATACAAAGTTTCAAACGTTTGCGCGACCAGCAGATTCAGACGCTTGCGTTCGTTTTTCAACAGCGATTCTTGTGCGGTGTCTTGCACCAACGCGTGTTTGAACGAGTACGCGGCTTCGCTGTCATTCAAACGCCGCACAAGGTCTGAAGTTTCGAGATGCGTGAGCGAGGCGGAGAGTTCCATTGGGCAGTTGTCAGTTATTAGTAGTCAGTAGTCAGCAATCAGTAGACTTTGTCGGGATTAGACAGGATTACCTAATGTGCAACACTTTTGTCCTTTCGAGCGGAGCGAGAAATCTCGCAAGGCGCGAATGAGATTTCTCGCAAAACTTGTCCCGAAGCATTGAGGGAACGGCTCGAAATGACATTTGTCCCGCGAAAGAGTTGCACATTGAGTAGGATTAACAAGATTTACAGGATTACGGGCAAGAACAAGTTCAAAAAATCATGTTAACCCTGTAAATCCTGTCGAAAAAGTTGTTTCCGATAAAATCCAGTAGGCAGTAAGCAGTAGTCAGAAAAGTGAAGCGTGAATCGTCAAACGTCAACCATGATGCGTGAAACGTCCATGACGCGTAGGAGGCGTTCACTACCGCCGAAAAGCGTGAAATATTTTTAACCTGCGTAGGCAGGTTTCGCGTTTGCGTTGGCGCGATTTTTAATCGCCCGACGTTGCCGCGATTTCTAACCGGCCGACTCCAACAACGATTTTATTTTCATCAAACTCGCGCGATTTTCCGATTCCACGCGCGGCACCCGAAAGAGATACAAAATAATGTTGGCGAGAAAATTCAATGGGTGAAACGTGACGCGTTGGGTCACGCGCGAACCGTCATTTTGTTTTTCGATTTCGATGCGCCAATTCGTTCTGAACACGCGCTTGTCGGTGGATTCCCACGCAATCAGCGCTGGCGCGCGCAGGTCCGTAATGCGCGCGAACGTGGTCATGGGTCGCGGAATATCTTCGATGGATTCGTATTCCGCGCCGACCTCACCCGTATTCCCACGCACCAATTTGATTTCCTTGACATTCGACGACCATTCCGCATGGCGCGCGAAATCTACGAGATACGCGTAAATTTTTTCAGGTGACGCGTGCATGTCAAGCGCGACAGTGTTAGACCACATAATTGGCAGATGGCAGATGGCTGATAGCAGATGGCTTTTGCGCTCTGCTATTGGCTATTCGCTATTTGCAAAAAATACGTGCGAAATTTTTCGGGCAAGGTGATGGCGATCGAATCCATCAACGCGCGTGCGTGCGATTCTAGTTCCGCCGCGCGTTCCAAGTTATTTTGCGCGCGTTCCAATTTGCTCCAGTGTGCGTAGATTTGCCACAAGACACGCTGCGAACCGATGCGCGTCGCGTAGGTGTGTGCGCGTTCAAACGCGGCGCGCGCGTCGTCGAAACGCGCGAGCATGGTCAGCGCGCGTCCGCGATATATGTCCGCGTCGGCAATAAAATTCTGAATGCCAAATTGAATCAAATTCGTCGCCAGCGTTTCTGTATATTCAACGACTTGGGTCGCGCGTCCGCGCGCCAACCCGATTTCGCCTTCGGCGATGATGCTGGGCAGGTACGAAAATTCGAGTTGCCCTTGCACACGCGGGTGTGCATCTTGCAAAATCTTCTCCGCGCGTTCCACATCGCCGCGCAAAAAAGTGAGATACGCGAGCGCGGCTTTGGCAGGCGCGCGATACAATGGAATTTCGATATCGTGGTCGGCGATTTGAATAATCTCATAGCCCAATTCGATTTCGCCGACGACGCTGTCCGCCAATGCCAAATTGGTTGACGCGATGATGGCGATGCCCGTGCCAGTTTGCCGCGCGATTTCATACGCCCTTTGCAATTCCACGAGCGCCGCGCCGTAATCGCCGCGTTCGGCATTGTGCAAACCGCGAAACGTGCGCGCCAAACCTTGTCCCCACATACTGCCGATGCGTTCACTAATTTCGAGCGCCTCATCCGAAAGGGCGCGGGCGAGTGTGTAATCGCCGCGCACATATTCAAGGATGCCCGAATTGTTGAGATTGTCTCCGAGCATCGGCAAAATTTCGAGTTCGCGCCACAATGCCCGCGCTTCGGTCAACGCGGCGCGCGATTTTTCGGTCTGCCCATCCGCAAAATAGCCGTAATTGCCAATGTCGTTCAGCGTGTACGCGATTTGCGTTTTCAAATTCAATTTGCGCGCGAGCGCGAGCGATTGTTCGCCGTACTCGACGGCGGCGCGATGATTGCCCGTAAAGCCATTCACCAAAAGCAAATTCCATAAAATTTTTGCTTCCGCTTCGCCATCATTCAATTCGCGCGCAAGCGCGAGTGCGCGGTCACAAATTTCGCGCCCGAGACGCGGCTCAAAAACGGCGGTGGGCGTCGCGCGCAATGTCGCTTGCAGCATCAGCGCGGCAAGTTCCAAATGCGAATCGTTGCGCGTGCGCGCCAATTCGCTCAAGCGCGCATACGTATCCAACGCGTTCGTGTACTCGTCGCGCAATTCGTACATGCGTCCAAGTTTGGTAACAAGTGCGATGATGGTTTCGCGTTCCGCCTCAAGACGCAGGGCCGCGTCGAGCGCGGCGCGATAATGTTCAATCGCTTCCGCTTTGGCAAAGACGCGCGCTTCCGCATCGCCCGCACAGGTGCCATATTCCAAAATTTTCGCGTCGTCGCCCGCTTCCAAAAAATGTTTGGTGAGCAGCGCGGCATTTTCAATGAGCGCGTTGGGATATTCACGTTCAAGCGTTTCGCCAATCGCGCGATGCAAGCGTTTGCGCTCCTGTTTCAACAACGACGCGTACGCGGTATCTTGGACCAGCGCGTGCTTGAACAAATACGAAACATCCAACTCGTCGAGACGGCGAATCAGTTCGGTGGTTTCGAGACGCGTGAGGGATTGGGTCAACATGAAGAGTCAGTAATCAGTTATCAGTCAGCGGTAATCAGTTATCAGAAACATGAAACGTCAAACGTCAATCTCTAGTCTCTAGTCTCTAATCTCCCTCACCTTTTCTTGCGAGAGAAACGATTCCCGAAATTCTTCGGGCGCGTGCTCTGTGAGCCAGTCTATCATCTCGCGCGCCTCTTGTTTCAACGCCTGCGCGCGTTGCAGATTCCCGCGTGTACTTGCCAAATCACTTGACGCGGCGAGAATTTCCCATAACGCAAAACGTGTTTGCGTCATGCGCGCGACGCTTGCCGCTTGCTCCCAAATCCTTTCTGCCGCGTCCCATTCGCCCAAACCAAAATGGGCGCGTCCTTGCCGCAGCAAAATTTCAGGAACGAAATCTTGGATTTCCAAGGGGCGCAATCGTTCCAGCAACGCGCGTGTTTCTTTGAGCGCATCCGCAAAGCGTTCTTCTTGCAGCGCCAATTCCGCACGGCACAAGGCAATGAACAGCGGTCCGAGTGTGGAAAGGTCATCCCATCGAACAATCGCCTCGAGCTCTTGAATCGCCGTGCGCGCTTCAGGCAGCATGTGGTGAGATAGGTAAAGAAAGGCGATCGTGCCCAAGCGCCATCCTTCCATAAAGAAAAATGAATCTTTGTGCGCAACCTGTTTTAGTAATTCAATGCCGCGCAGGGGAACGCCCAATTCGCCGTACATCGAGGCGCGCACAACATCGGAAATGTACGCGGCGACAAAAAAACCACTTTGCCGGGCGAGGCGCGTCGTTTGCGTACACAATTCAAACCCTTGACGCGTTTCCCCCTGCTGCGCGCGGACCGTAAGTTCAATGGCGCTGCTATACGCGAGATTCCAGATATTCCCAATCGTGCGCGACAATTCTTGCGCTTGATGCGCGAAATCGAGCGACATTTCAATCTTGCCGCCGATGTGCGCGGTTTCGGCAGTGGTCGAAAGATTGTCCACCAGCATCGGTAAATTATTCGTGCCGCGAAAAATCTCGCGCGCCTGCGCCAAGGCGTTCAACGCGCTCGGTACCGTTTCAGCGGTGACCAAAGCCCGACTCGCATCATTCAAAATATACGCGCACAATTCACGCAACTCTAAACGTTCCGCAATTTCCAGCGCTTGTTTGCTGTACCGGATGGCATCGCCCGCGCGCCCGCTAAAGTACGCGTGCTCCTGCATGTTCCACAAGGCGCGTGCTTCGGAGGGTTCGTCGTGAATTTCACGCGCGAGCTGCAGCGCGGCTTGATTCGCACGTAACGATTCATCCAAATTTTGCGCGGGATTGGGAAAGGTGAACAACGTCGCCAATGACAAGAGCGCGCCCAATTCCAATTGCGGCTCGTTGCGCGTGTTGCCCAATTGCTCTAACGCCCGATACGCGTCCACCGCCTCTTCATAGCGTCCCATCACTTCCAACACGCGCCCGCGCTGTTGATGCAAATGCAAAATATCAGCGACGGAAATTTGCAAACGCGCGGCAAGCAAGCTCGCCGTGTCATAGTGCATCAATGCTTCTTCCAACGCGTGTACGCGAAATGCCGCATCGCCCGCGCGGCGCGCGTATTCGAATGTTTTCGCGTCATCGCCCGCTTCCGCAAAATGTTTTGCCAACAGCGCGGCGTGTTCGTCCAATTCGTTCGGGTACGAGCGTTCCAATGCCTCGGCGCACGCGCGATGGAGCGCGCGGCGGTCATTTTTCAAGAGCGACGCATACGCCGATTCTTGAATCAAGTTGTGCTTGAACTGGTACGCCTCTTCCAACTCGCGCAAGCGGCGAATCAAATCGGCGTGTTCGAGTTGGGTGAGCGGCGTGGTAAGCGTGAACATGGATGAGACGTCAAGCGTGAAACGTCAAGCGTGAAACGTCAAACGTCAAACGTGAATCGCCGCCTTGAATCCTGCCAACGCGCGTTCAATCATCGCGTCGTTCGCGGTCAACGAGATGCGAAAATAGCCGGGCATTTCGACCACTTCGCCGGGCATTACCAGCACATTGTGCGCGGCGAGTTTTTCGGCGAACGCCCAATCGTCGGCAATCGGCGAACGCGGCAGTAAATAAAAAGTGCCTTCCGGTGAATGTAATTCATATCCCATCGCGCTCAATTCGCGCACGAGCCAATCGCGTTTGTATTGCAAATGTTCAATGTCAATCGAAAGCTTTTCCAAATCGCCGAGCGCGTGCTGCAACAGCGCGTTGGGAAACGCGTACCCGTTGACGAGCTGCGACATGAAAATCGCGGGGTTCAACGCGGCGCGCGTTTCGCGCGGCATGTTTGGCGGTAACGCGATATAGCCGATGCGTTGTCCGGGCGCCAACAGTGTTTTGCCGTACGTGTAAATCAAAAATGAGTACGGATAAAACGTGGTGGGGCTCGGAAACGCGCGCGCATCATAAATAATGCGCGAGTACGCTTCGTCGGACAACAAGTAAATTTCGCGTCCGTTGCGCGCGCTGTGTTTTGCCAAAATTTCGGCGAGTGCGCGTAACGTTTGTTCGGAATAAATTTTGCCTGTCGGATTGTTGGGCGAGTTGACGATGATGGCGCGCGTGTTTTTTGTGATGGCGGAATCCAGTGCCTCCAAATCCAAATCAAAGCTATGCGCGTTCACACGCACGCGCACCGGTTTCGCATGATGCGCCAAAATCATTTGCTCGTAAAAAAACCACGGCGGCGAATTGAAAATCACCTCGTCGCCCGCGTCGACAAGCGCGCCGAGCGCGACGGTCAGCGCGGCGAACGCGCCCGTCGTGAGAAAAATATCATTTGGCTCAAACTCAACGTCGCGCCACGCGCGCAGCGATTCCACAACGGCTTGCTGCGCTTCAGGTTCGCTTCGTTTGTACGCGTACCAATCTTTATTTTGCGGCACGCTCCATTTTTGTAACGTCTCCGCAAAGCCCGCAACCGGCATGTCATGCGGATTCCCGAACGCGAAATCGCTGACGCCCGGTTTGCTTACGTTGTCGTTATAAAGCGGTCCCGTCGCAAAACGAAACAGCGGCATGGACGCGTCGAGGACGGATTGAATGTGATTGGAAAAAGGGAGAGTCATGGGTGTAAACCGTCAAACGTCAAACGTTAAACGTCAAACGTTAAACGTTAAACGTTAAACTTGACGCGCGCTCGTCACCGCGCGCACAGTTGGTAAATTCAAAAACGATTCGCGATATTCCGCCGAGGTATGTTCGACAATATATTCAAGCACCGCGCGCGCCTCGACGCGATATTGTTCCGCTTGCGCGAGGTTGCCGCGCGCGCGTTCCGCTGCGCTCAACGCGGGCAAGATGTAGCTCAACATGCGCCGCGCGCCGAGTCGTTTGGCTACTTGGCGCGCCTCTTGCCACGTTTCGATGGCGGCTTGGGGCTGCTGTAGTTTCTCCAGCGCGCGTCCGCGCAAATACAAGAGCTCCACCCTCAAACTATCAAAACTGCGCTGTTGCACCAACTCGTGGGCTTGATCGCTGAGGGTCAACGCGCGTTCAAAATCTTGCTGTGCCACTGCCAATTCAATGCGCGCGAATGCCAGCTCGGGCGCAGTTTCGCTTATTCTTTCCAAAATTTCCCCGCCGGAAAACGGGTCCAATTCGACGGCGGCGCCACGAGCATTGCCGCACAACAGAAATGTGCGCGCAAAGAGCGCGGCGGTGCGCACGCGAAAATGTTCGGGCATCGGACGATCGAGGGCGCGCTGGACAACATGTTTCATCTCGCGCGCCGCGTCCAAGGCGCCGAGCTGCGCCAAGAGAAATGCCTTGATGCCGCCCGCAATGAATTGATTCCCCAAGTTAATGTGGGAGCCCCGCTCCACGATTTGGTCAAAGAGCGCGAGCGCGCTGCTCCAGTCGCCCTGCTCTATTAAAATTGAGCCGCGCATCGTTTGTGTAAACATCCAGCCAAACCAATTGCCGATGGCGCGGCTTATTTCATCCGCTTCAATTGAAAATTTCAATCCGTCGGCGTACTTGCCCATCAAGAACGCCGCTTGCGCGGCAACGCCCAAGCTGTCCACCAACATGGATTGATTGTCCAATTTGCGCCACAACGCTCGCGACGCTTCGCTGAATTCTTGTGCGCGCGCGGTCTGTCCTGTGGCATAGTACGGCGTCACGAGTTCATGCTGCGCAAAGGCGATGCGCTCGCGCATGTCCAGTCCCTGTGCCTCAAGCTCGCGCGCAAGCGCCAACGATTGTTCGCCGTACATGGCTGCTTCGTGCGGGCGCGATTGGTGAATGTTCAACAAGGTCAGCGCCCACAAAATCTGCGCTTCGGCAACGCGGTCGTTCAGCTCGCGCGCGGTGCCCAACGCGTCGAGCAAGAGCTGCATCGCTAGCGCGCTGTCAAACGTAGAGAGCGGTCCGCTGTGCAGGGTGGCGCGTAATTGAAGCGCCGCCAGCTGGAGCTGGCGGTCACCGCGCGCTTGACCAATTTCGTACAATTCGACGTAACTTGCCAATGCGGTTTGGTATTCGCTGATGACCTCGAGCACGCGCCCGCGCCGTGTGTACAATTGGACGAGTTCGGAAGCGGGCAGTTCGAGCCGTCGCGCGATGTTCACGGCGCGCCCGTACTGCGTCAACGCTTCTTGATTCGCGTACACGCGCGCGGCGGCGTTGCCCGCGCGCAGTGCGTACTCGAATGTTTTCGCATCTTCTTCCGCCTCGGCAAAATGTTCCGCCAGCTCTGCCGCGAATTCGTCCAAGCGTTTGGCGTACATGCGTTCCAGCGTTTGAGCAACAAGCTTGTGCAAGCGTTTGTATTGATTTTTTAGCAATGTCGCTTGCGCGGTCTCTTGCACCATCACGTGTTTAAAAATATATGCGGGTTCGACATCATCGAGCCGTCTCACCAATTCCGCCGCGGTGAGGTGTTTGAGCACCGTATCCATCTTGACGCGTGGTGCGCGTTTTTTCATCCGGCGCGGCGCGCCCTGCCTTTTGCCATTTGCCATGCGCTCTTTCCATTCTGAAATCATGCGCGCTGATTCGCGCGCGCCAGCCATTCTTGCCAGTGTGCGGCTTGGGCGCGCGCGCGGGCGGCTTGTGCGGGGCGCGCTTGCAGTTCGTACACGTGCGCCAGCGCGGTGAGTGTGCGCGCGAGAGAAGGCGCCATTTGGTTGCGTTGAAAAAATTCGAGTGCCTCATCGAGCCATGCTTCCGCACGCGCCGCGTCGCCGCGCTGCAAGTACATTTCGCCCAATGCTTGCGCCGTCATTATTTGCCCCATCGCATCCCCTATCGCTACCGCGTGCGTGTGCGCTTGCTCCACGTTGTCCACAGCGTCGCCGTGCCCGCTGTAAAATTGCGTCATGGCGAGACCCGCGCGTGCGATATTTTCCAAGACGGCTGCGCCCGAAAACTTGGACTCGCGAATTGCTTCTTGAAATTCGACTTGGGCATGCGCGAGCCGCTGCCCCGTCAATTGGTTGAAACCGACGCACAAGTGCGCGCCGCAGACGCAATCGTAGTTTTCTGCCGCGCGCGCCTTGTCCAAGCCGCGTTGTCCATACACGACCCCTTGCGCGGTATTGCCCATTTCCAAGAATGCCCAGCCCGCAAACAAATCTACATCGGAAGCGACCATTGGCGATTTGACGCGCGGCAGCAATTGTTGTCCGCGCGCGTGGGCGGCTTGAGCATTTTGGAATTCGCCCACGCGCGCGTGCGCCCACGCTTTCGCCGACCACGTGACGGCTTCAATGTCCACATCTTGATAGCGTTGTGCCAATTCAAGCGCGCGGTCAAATAACACAATGGCTTGGCGCGGATTGGGGTCGAGCGTTGCCAAGCCCATAAAGTACGTTGGCGTAATCGTCAGGCGTTCGTCGCCCAATTCGTTGGCGAGGAGAAAGCATTCCGAGAGCGGTTCGTACGCGCTCAAGCCGTGCCCTTGCGCGATATGTACGCCGCCGAGGAGATACAGGGCGAGCGCCAGACGCGACTTGTCGTCGGATGCGCGCGCAAGGTCTTCCGCGCGCCGCAAGTTCGCCAGTTGTTCGGCAAAGGGGCGAAATTTTTGCGCGGCGTGCGCCCAGCCCAAAAGCGCGTCAATGATTTTTTCGCGCGGCGCGTCGGGGATTTTTTCGATGGCGGCGAGGGCGCGTTCAAAGTGCGCGATGGCTTCGCGCATCGCATACACGCGCAGCGCGCAATTACCTGCGTGCATGGAAAAAGTGGCAGCGTCTTGCCATTCCTCCGCGTTCCAGTAGTGTTCCGCGAGACGCGCGGCGTTTTCATCAAGCGCATCCGGATACGTTTTTTGTAACGCGTGCGCGGCAGCGCGATGAAAGGCGCGGCGTTCGTTTTTCAAAAGCGATTGATACGCGGTGTCTTGAACGAGCGCGTGTTTGAACAAGTACGCCTGCTCGGAATCGAGAACGACGCGGACGAGTTCGCTTTCGGTGAGCAGAGTCAGGGAATGTGCCAGCGAAACATCTTTCACACGAGTCGCTCCAAAAGGCGCGTGATGAGCCACAACACAATCGGCAATCTCAACCTCGGCGTGTAGAGGGGGGTGGAATTTTTTGCGGTCACGCTGAGTGAGTTATTGGATTACGCGTTCCGCTCCTGGTCCGCCGCCAGCACCTGCTCCAACACTTTAACCTGAAATTTTCTGCCAATCACCGACGCGATTTGCAGAACGCGTTTCGCGTCTTCGGGCAAGCGGTCAATGCGCGCGATGAGAACACCTTGCAGTGTGTCGGGAATGTCTATCGTGTTGATCGGTTTCGCCACAATCCATTGGTCGTCTTGACGCACCAAATTGCCCCGGTCAATCAACATGCGAATCACTTCTTCCACAAAGAACGGATTGCCTTCAGCTTTGGCGAGAATCAGTTGCCGCACGTTTTCGGGCAGGGATTCGATTTCCAAAAGATTCGTCACGAGTTCTTGCGAATCTTTTTCTGACAGCGGCGCGAGATGCAATTCGGTCATGCCTGCGCCGGCGATTTCGCGCGCCTGCGTCACAAGTTTCCAGCCCGGCACATCTTTGTCGGGACGCGTGATAAAGGCGAAAACGACGGGCGCGTCGGCGACGATGGGATTCACTTGCGTCAACAATTCCACCGATGACGGGTCTGCCCAATGGATGTCTTCACACACAATAATCAACGGCGACGATTCCGCGCATTTTTGCAGATACCGTTTGAACGCGGCAACGTACTTGGCTTGGAGCGCGGGACCGTCGAGATATTTCACGCGCGCCGCCATGTCCTCTTCCAGTTTCACGCCGAGCAAATGTCCGAGAAACGGATACACCTCTTTCATTTCATCGGCGAATAAATGCGCCATGACCGATTTCAACGCGGTGTGCGTTTCTTCTTCGGTCGCGCCCGCCGAGACGCCCACCAGCCCGCGCAGCACATCCGCGCTCAAGTGATGCGCCATCGAAGAACCATACGACAAGCAGCGTCCTTCCACCCAACGCAGCGCATTGTCCCCCGCCTCCATCAGCGCCGCTTTACGCCATTCTGCGGTGAGCCGCGATTTGCCGAGCCCCGCTTCGCCAATGACCGCCACACTCGCGCCGTGTCCCATTTTCACGTCGTCGGCGATTTGCAGCAGCGTGGAAAATTCGCGGCGACGCCCCACCATCGGTGACGAGAGTCCGGCGATGCCGCGTGTTCGGATGGCGCCGCGTTTTGCTTCCAACACGCGATACACATGTACGGGTTCGGCTTTGCCTTTGATTTCCATCAACCCTTTGTCTTGAAACTCAAATACGCCCGGCACGAGGCGATGTGTGTTTTCGGTAATGAAAATCGTGTTCGGGTCGGCGGCGGTTTGCATGCGCGCGGCGAGATTGATGGCATCGCCCATCGCGGTGTATTCAAATTTGTAATCGCTGCCGATATTGCCGACGACGACGAGTCCGGTATTCAGACCGACGCGCACGGAAAAATCCATGCCGTATTGTTTTTGAATTTTTTCGCGGTACGTTTCTATGCCATGAATAATTTCGAGCCCCGCGAGAATCGCGCGCTGGGGGTCATCTTCGTGCGCGATGGGCGCGCCAAAGAACGCGAGAATCGCGTCGCCCATCAAACGCGCGACGGTGCCTTCGTAATCATGCACGGGCTTGATGAGATATTCGAACGCGTTGTTCATAATCTCTGCCCACTCTTCGGGGTCGAGCTGCTCCGCCATTGAAGTAGACCCTTTGACGTCGCAAAACAAAATCGTCACAATGCGTCGCTCGCCTTCCACCGCGCGCGACACACGCGCGGCTTCCAGTTTGTCCGCGACTTGTTTCGTCATGAATTTTTCGACGAGCGAATCGCGTGACGCGGGCTGCACGGCGGGAGTGGAACGCGCGGCGGGAGTGGAACGCGCGGCGGGAGTGGAACGCGCGGCGGGAGTGGAACGCGCGGCGGGAGTGGAACGC
>JAKOPZ010000126.1 GCA_029778615.1 Chloroflexota bacterium
CCTGTGCGCACAACATACAGAATGGCATTCACAATCAGCCACATTTCCCACTTGCGCGGGCGTCCGCGCACATTCGGCGGAAAGAATTGTTCAATCAGCAACCATTCGCTATACTTCAAGTCGGTCGGGTAGGTTTGGGTGAATTTGGTCATTCCCCAAGCTTACTCGACTTTTAGCGATTTATGAAACACTCTCTAAATGTTCCCAGTGCGAGTAGATGCGGGTCGCCCGTGACAATATATTCCGCTTCACCATCCACACCGCATGCTAGAATGGGATTGTCTTCCGGGTCCTCTCCAATCTCCGCCACGCTCGTTATGACCTGTACAACTTCTGCCACTTGCGGAATTGCCTCGAGATAGCGTTCGCGTTTGCTGGCTGTTACTTGCGCGCGATACTTTTTTTGAATGTGGGGTCGAGCAAGGACATCGGCGATCTCGTCCAAGATAAATTGTGAGACCAGCGGCGCGAATTTTCCTTCCTCCCCCTGCGAAAAGATTTGCGCGCAGTTGCCTTCCGGCTTGATTGCCGCACGGACAAAGACATTGGCAACGTGCGGGCACTCGATTGGTTCGCCGTACGTTGCGAGTGACCGCACGTTGGTATTAAGGACGGCTCGAATCATTTTTTGCCCTTGCGATGTCTCACTTCCTGGACCGCTCTTTGAACATCTTGCTCTACCTCTTGTTCGCTAAACCTCTCTCCGCCCTTTTGCATGTCCGTCAACGCGTTCATGAAATTTCGCCACGCACGTTGATTCTTGGCGCTCGTTTTCGCGTTTGGCACATCTCTCACTCATATTGAACGATGAGTAAACCCCACACGGTGAGGGACGGGATAGTAAGCACCGTCACTTTGCCACTCCGTTCGAGGTCAAGTCGCTGTGCGCGTCCCGACGCAACATCGGGCGAAGCATAAAACGCCGCGCGAATCTTGCGCGCAATATTTAATTGCACACGCAAGCGGTTGATGCGGCGCGGCGCCTGTTTGGGTTGATTCCACTGCGCGTCGTTCCCGTACAAATTCATCAGACCCACAGTCAATTCATCCTCGCGCTCGCGTACAATTGTCCAAATTGAGGCCTCTTGCGCAGACGGACCATAACGCGCGGTTTGCAATTTCACCTCTTGATTAATGCCGCCCGCGTACGTAGTTGAAACATCACGCCAATGCGGGTCAAAAAAATATTCGGCGTAACGCGAGATGAAATCGTAATCGCGCCGCAGTGCGCGGACAATGCGCTCATCGAGCTGCGCGTATTCGGGAAAGTACGGGTCGCACAACACACCGTTGCGTTCGCCCATCACGATATGCGAACCGCCGTTCAAATAAATCGCTGCCGTGAGCACGCGCAGTGCATTCACCGCGCCGCGCGCGATTTTTTCATCCTTCGATTGAAAGGCATCCACATACGCGGCGAGAATCGGCGCGCGTCCGTTGCGCATATTGCGCGCGCACAAAATGATTTCGCGCACATCACGATAGGTGTCGTGCGGTGACCACACCTCGATGTACAGCGGCGCAACGCGCGACTGCGCGGCTGGGTCCAAGCCCCACGTATTAACCGCATTAAAAACCGTCGGGCGCGCATCAATCGCCTTGCTCACACCATCCAAAAACGGTGCGAGCGCGAGTTCAACACTCACAAAATTTCCGCGCGCATCATAACCGACGCGTGGGTAACCGTATTGGTCGAGATGAATGCCGTCGAAATCGAGTTCGCGGATCGCGCGCACACATTCGTTTCGAAAATGCTGCGCCCAGCGCGCGTCGGCAAGATTCATGATGTTCAGAAAATCGCCGAGCATGGACGGCGCGCCGTCCGCATCATACAAACCCCATTTGCGATGTGACGACCAAAACGCGGGGCTCGCCGCATACACCGCGGTGTATGCCAGCGCTTGCATTCCGAACGCGTGCGCGTACCGAATTTTTTCGCGCACGGTTTGCAGCGACAGCGCGCGGTGCAGCGCATCCAAAAAATGTTCGGTCGGCGGAATCAGCGTATCGTGGCGATACATCCAGTCGTAAAACTGAATCGCGTTCAGATGATAACGCGCCATCGTGGCGAGACGTTCGCGCGTATCCGATTCCTTTGGAAAAAAGTCCGCGAGAAATCCGTAACGCGGCGCGAGCCTCCAATCCGCGCAAACATCAAGTGCTGTTGTCGCATTCGCAACGAATTGTCCCCGCACATCGCGCACGGAAATTTCAACACCATATCCCCGTAAATCGTGCGACGGCAGCACGAGCTCGAGCGCAAACTCTTGGCGCGCATGAGCGCACAGAGAAATCGTTTCTTGCGCGCGGGCGCAAATTTCGCCGAGGGTGACAAGTTCGACGGAGAGGGTTCCGCGAAAAGCGCGTGCGTGCGCGTTTTCGACATGGATGTGAATCACCGCGCGTGCCCTTGGTGTGTACGTGGCGCGGTCGGAAAACGCGTCAAGTATTTTTAGCACCGAGCGCGCTCCAGAGAATCAAAAATTTCGCGTGTGACCAAAGCAACGGTTTGGCGATTTTCCCCCAGCGCGCGACCCACGGCGCATATTCTGCCGGCGCGTTCAAATGCAGCGGCACCTGTTCGGGCAAATCCAAATCCGCGCCCGCTTGCGCGGATGCCCATTCCAAACATGCGCGGGCGCGTTCTTGATTTCCTGCGCGCGCATGATACCAACCGAGCCACGCCGTCAACAAAATCCATTCGCCGCCGCCGTAATACACATCCGCCGCGTACCGATGAACGCCAATGTGCTGTGCCAAATCGCGTTCGATTTTTTGAATCGTCGCGATCGTGCGCGCATCGTCGAGCGCGAGCAAACCGTACGGCACTGCCGCGCCAATGAGCGCGGCATCCACATTCTCGTTGCCGATAAATTTGATAAGGTGACCGTCGCGGACGCCTTGTGCGAGAACGAACGCGCGAATGTCACGCGCAACCCGTTCGTATTTTGTGTCACCGCTCCATTCCGCATACGCGCGCATTCCGCCGTACAACGCGGCGAGCGTCGAGATGTGAACGCGGTCACCGAATTCTTCCCAACAATCGTAATTCGGCAGCTGCCACAACGCGGCAACGTATTCTGCGACCAACGCCAACGCATCACGCCAACGCGTGGCATTCGCGTTTTCCGTTTTTTGCAAATGATGTACCGCGCCCCAAAGCCACGTCCCAAAACCATCGAGTTGAAAATTCGCCCAATCTTCGGAACCAATTTCGCCGTCGAGAGTGTAGCGCGTGTGCAGTCCTTCATTCGGCACAAGTGCTTCGCCGCGCGCCGCTTTGTTCATCACTGCCCGCGCCGCGTCCGCGTGACGCAGTACCGTTTGCGCCGACCAATCGTAAAATTTTTCCGCGCTGTCGTGTGCGCCGACCACATCCATTGCGTACGCGACAAAGGTGCCATCGCGAAACCACGCATAGTGATAGGTTTTGAAATTGGGTGAGGCAATGTACGCGCCCGAGGGCGATTGATGTTGACGAATCAATTCGATGGAATGTTGGACGAGCGCGGAAAAGTTTTTAGCCACGCACAGCTCCTTGCGTGAGACCTTTGACAAAATAACGCTGCAGTGAAACGAAAACAAAAATCACGGGCGCAATCGCGGTGAGTGACGCGGCAAAGACCAGGCCCCACTGCGTCGCGTGTTCGCCGTGAAAGGTTGCAATCGCAATCGGCAGCGTGCGCCAGAGCGGGTCATCAATCGCGGTCAGCGCCCACGTGAATTCATCCCACGCGAACAGAAATGTAAAAATTGCGACCGTCGCCAACGCGGGCGTAGAAAGCGGCATCACGATGCGCCAAAAAATGGTCCAATAGCTGCCGCCGTCAATCAGGACTGCTTCTTCCAATTCGCGCGGCAGTCCTTCAAAAAATCCGCGCAAGAGAAATGTGTTGAGCGGGATGCTGAACGCGAGATACACGAGCACGAGTCCGAACAAATTATTGCGCAGTCCCAAATTTTTCACGAGCACAAATTCGGGAATGATGAGCATGAGGTTCGGCAGCATGAGCGTGAGTAGAATCGCATAGAACAAAATATTCTTTCCGAAAAAATCAAAGCGCGCGAGCGCGTACGACAACATCGCCGAAACGACCAGTGAGACCGCAGTGGTCGCCAACGCGACCATCAAACTGTTGCCGAAATAGCGCGCGAAGTTGTTGGACTGCCACGCGTCCACAAAATTTTGCAGTGTGATTTCTTTTGGCAGAAAGGACGGCGGTACTTCGAGAATATAAATTTGTCCTTTGAACGCGGTCGAGAGCATATAGAGAAAAGGAATCACCATCACCAGCGCGCCGAAAATCAGCGCCGCATACAACAATGTATGGCTCAGAAATTTTTGTGGACGCAACATGCTTATACCTCAACGGGTTGACGCAAAAATTTGATTTGCACAAAACTAATCACAAAAATAATTGCCGCGAGAATGTACGACAGCGCCGCGCCGTATCCGAATTCTAAAAAGTTGAACGCCTGATTGTACATGTACGTCAAAATCGTTTCCGTGCGATGCAGTGGATTTCCACCCGTCATCAAATAAACGGGAATGAAAACATTGAACCCCCCAATCACCAACAGCACCAACACAAACACCAACGTCGGGCGAAGCATCGGAACCGTAATGCGCCAAAAACGCTGCCAGCCATTTGCGCCGTCAATCATCGCCGCTTCGTGCAGTTCCGCCGAGATGCCTTGCAGTGCCGCGAGAAAAATCACCGCCGACCAACCGACCCCTTTCCAAATTCCTAGCGTCATAATTGCAACCATCGCGGGACCCGGTTCACGCAGCCACGGAATCGGTTCTGAAATGATGTGGACGATGTGCATCAAAAAATAATTGACGAGTCCTGCTTCCGACGATTCAAACAAATACACAAACAAAAGCGACACCACAACCCACGATGTAACCACCGGCAAATAAAAGAGCGTGCGAAACAACACCTTGCCGCGCGGCACGGCGTCGAGAGCGAGCGCAACTAACATTGCCAGAATCATTTGCCCCGGCACCGTGACGAGCGTATAGAGCGCGGTATTGCGCAGTGCCATCCAAAACACCTCATCGCGAAACGCGTGCGCGTAATTTTCAAAACCGACAAACAGACTCGTCGTGCCGGGCGTAATTTTCCAGTCAAACAAACTCATGCGAAACGCTTCGAACAACGGATAGAGCATAAACACCGCAAACACAAGCGCCGCCGGTAAAACAAAAAAATACGGCGTGAGAAAGAGACGGCGTTTGGGCGGCGCGGACTCAGCGCGCGCGCGGAGAGAAAGGGAACGCATTCGATGTGAGAGCGCAGGGACGTTGATTTCCAACGCCCCTGCAATCACGAATTATTGTAACAGCGGATCGATTTTCGCGGCCGCGTCGTCGAGTGCGGCTTGGGGTGTTTTTTCACCGCGCAGGATTTCTTGTCCTGCGTTGGTCAAGATTTCTTCAATCTTGGGCCAATTCGGATGCGGCAAGCGCGCGCGTGAAGTTTTGATCTGGTCAAAGAAATATTGAAAGTACGGCTGCGCCTTGACCGCCTGGTCGGCAACGTCACTGCGCACCGGCATTTCACCCACTTGGGCGAGCGCGAGCTGTGATTCCGGCGTCAACAAAAAGCGCATGAACTCGTACGCCATTTCTTTGTTTTTGGATTGTTGAAATACGGCAATGTCTTCGCCGCCGACCACCGAAATCGAACCCGCAGGGCCCGCAGGCATGAGCGCCCAATTCAACGTCTTGGTGGGATATTGACTTGCGAAAATTCCCGGCATCCACGGGCCTTCGAGCAAGCTCGCGATTTTGTCTTGCGCGAAACCCGCCCCCGTATCCAGTCCGCCGCCGAGAATGCCTTTGTCGAGGTACCCTCTATCGAGCATTTGTTTGAGATACATGTACGCGCCAACCGTTTTTTCACCGTTCACGAATCCGGTCGCTTTCGTTTTTTCAGGATTCGTCACATCACCGCCGAACGACCAAATCCACGGCATAACTGCCCAGCCGTACAAGCCGCCATCGGCAAAACACGGCGCGTTCGCGCCGCTCTTGATTTTCGCGCACGCGGCGAGCAATTCGTCCGTCGTTTTCGGCGGCGCGCTGACACCGGCTTTGTCGTATACCTCTTTGTTCCACATCCATGTGCGCGTATTCGTATCGAGCGGCAGCGCGTAATAGTGTCCCTTCCATTCGGTTGTGGACAACGGACCCGCAATCAAGTTCGCTTTGAGGGCATCGAAATCTTTCATCTCGGTGTCCACTTGCGCGAGCGCGCCGAGGTCCGCAAACTCGGGAATCCAAATAATATCGAGACGCGCAAGGTCGGGCGCAGTGCCGCCCGCAATCGAAGTCAACAGTTTGCGTCGAAAATCGCCGTACGGAACATTTTGATGTTGGATGGTCACGCCGGGATGCGCGGCTTGAAACTGCGCGATTAATTTTTCAAGCGCTTGAATTTTGGGATTGTTGCCGCCTTCTCCGTACGTGTGCCAAAAAGTCAACGTGACGGGCGCGGCGGTTGTGGGCGCGGGCGTCGCGGGAACGACGACGGTTTGTTGGGCAACCACAGTTTGGGGTACGGCGACCGTCTGGGGTACGGCGACGGTTTGTTGTACGACAACGGTTTGTGGAACGACGACCGTTTGTGGAACGGGTGGTGGCGGCGTCGCAGGCGTACCGCATGCCATCAAAACGATAGACAGCAAGATGCCTCCGACCAGAATATGAATCTGCTTCATGGAATCTTCTCCTCCTTGGAATCTTTGACGTACCGGGTGAAATTTAAGACGGGCACTCGTGCAAGGGGCTGCCTCCTTTCCACTTTATTCGTTGAATGAACAAAGTTTTTGGCAAAAAAAAGAGAGGTTCAAAAATTGAGCGTCATGGCGGTGTCGGCGCGCTGTGAAATCGGATGTTGAAAAATTTCGTTCAGGACCAAACTCGCCGCGCCGCGCGCCCACGTTTCATTGCCGCCAAATTCAATGACCACTTGCAAATTGTCCGCAAACCCGTCAAACGCGTGTTCTCGCAGCGCGGCGCGCATCGGACCAAATCGCCAATCGCCCGCGCGCACGCCTTCCCCGCCGACAATGACCAATGCGGGATCCAACAGGTTGACCACATTTGCAATACCGATGCCAAGCCAGTGTCCGGAATCCGCCAACGCGCGCCGCGCCAGGGCATCGCCGCGTTCGGTTGCTTTAATAATGCGCTCCAAGTCCAGATTACGTTCGCTCAATTCGGTCTTGCGTCCTTCGTGAATGCTTTCGCGGATCGAGCGCACCACCGCGGGATCCGAAGCAAGCGCTTCGAGACAACCTTGCTTGCCGCAGTCGCATTGCGCGCCGCCCGGCTGAACAGTGAGATGACCGATTTCGCCCGCGCCGCCCATTGCGCCACGATAAAATTGTCCGTTCGTCACAATGCCCATACCGATGCCGCGTCCTACGGTAATTACGACGAAATGCTCCACATCTTTGCCGTGTCCAAACCAGTTCTCGGCAAGCGTGAGTGTATTGACGTCGTTATCCAAAAAGACAGGAATTTCAAAATGTTCGCGCAGCGGCGCGGCAACCTGCACATCGCGCCAATGCAATATAGGCGAAAAGCGGCATACGCCTTCATCTTTGTTGACGATACCACCCATGCCAACACCGATGCCCAATACTTTGGCGCGGTCCACGCGAGATTCTTTGAGCGCGCGTTCAATCGTACGAATGAGCGCGCGTAATGTGGGTGTGGGCGTGTCCGCAAGTGTGTGCGAAATTTCGAGGTAATGCAGTACGGTCGCGTCCAAATCAGTGACCGCGGCAGTGATGGAGTCTGCGGCAAGTTTGACGCCGACGACAAATCCCGCTTTGGGTTCGAGTCGCAAGAGCACGGGACGGCGTCCGCCGCTTGAATACCCCGCGCCCATTTCATGAATCAAGCCGCGTTCGAGCAGTGCTTGTGTGATATACGTGACCGTTGCAGGGGAGAGACGCGTCTGCTTAGACAGCTCCGCGCGCGAAATCGGACCCTGCGTGCGGATGAGATTGAGCAAGAGATTTTGATTGATGCGGCGGATGAGGTCACGATTTCCGGTGCGGAGCATGCTGAGACCTTTATTCAATGATTGAAAAAAGTATATCGTACTTTGGGAGGATGTCAAGGTTGTAACTTCGGTTGTGCTGCTGGCGTGTGGTGACAGCCTCGCCTCGTGAAAGGAATCGTCAGTACTATTTATTGCGCTCGCGAGTCGGGGAGGTAGACGCCTTGCTCGCGCAGCGTCGCCTCGAGCAACTGGTTAGCGCGCTCGCGGAGAATCCGACGCGCTTCGGCGGCACCGAGACGCCGCGATGCCAATTGAAGGGTTTGCCGATAATCGGTGCAAGTCAAACGCAAATATAAAAAAAGCCGATCGCGTGTCAACGCCTCGGGAGCAAAATAGCGTCGCGCCGCGGAGAACGCCGAGGGCGGAATCGGTTCAATCTGCAGCGGCACCGATTGACTCCATTCAATCGTTTCTTGGCGCTGCCGCTGAACTCTGTGACGTGCGCTATCCTGACGACGCGGACGCAAAGTGAGGATCCGCTGAATGCGCGCCGCATGTTCTTCCGCAAACCGTTCGACGCGCGCGAGGTCGTAATAATACGTATAGCCCCACTGCGCGTTCGCTCTCACAAAATCGGGTTGCCCCAACTCCGAAACGAGGTTCGCAGAAAACCCGTACGTTCGAATCATCTCTTGCCGCGAAACATAAACCTCTTGGCGCATGAAATAATATTATTCGCTGTCATCACCAATTGTCCACGCGGGAAGCGTCTCATCAAGAGAGATTTCTTGCGTCGCTCGGCGTTGCAAAACGCGGAATGATTCTCCGTCGACTAAAATGATGGAACGCTGCGTCGCCGGTGGTTTTAACAGCATGTCTTGGGCAACCGTGCCTTCGACGACGACCAAAGTTCCGCGTTCGATGTGTTGAGCGTATTTGTGAAACTTGGCTGCCTGATAACGGTAGCGATAGAGGACATGTTTGTTCTCATCCTCGACGATATCGACAAAGGTGATCTTGCCTTGATGCGGAACATGCACAGTGGCAATGTCCACAATTTGCCCCACCGTAAAGATTTTGCTCGGCACGCGCCTTCCCTTCTCCTCGAAAAAAGATGTACTCTATTCATTTTACGGCAAGACGGTGACTGTTTTTGTACGAGGTACAACGGGTGTACAAAAGCAGTCATAGTTCAATCGCGTACGCTGGAAGGCAAAAAGTCAGAGTGGCACGGACATCTCGCGTCCGCGCATTGTTAGCGCAATCCATGAGCCCGGTGCAACGGATATCATCTGCGCCAATTCAAGCGAAGAAAAAGGTCGGGGGAAAAACTTGAGCGGAGCAATCGGCGGCGAGAGGTTCGTGTTCACTTTTGAAGAGTGTGTTTTGTAGGTTGATTCATTCCTGAAGGAATCGCAATACGCAACGCCAGCATCGCTCTTCGCCGTGCGCCCTCTTCATCTCGACGTTAGGCAAGCGACTTGATCTGCTGAATCTTTCTCGCCGTGATTTCATACAAGGCATAGGGTTGTCCATCGGAGTAGGTATGAACATAGGGATTGCCTTCGCGAGTGGTTCTGGGTTCTCCATCCACAATCACTTGAGCGCCTCATTTGAGATCAACAAAGCGCTTTGCTAAATCGTCGTGGGCGGTTACAGTGACAATAATCTTGCGCGGTTCGAATGTCCCGACTCTCGCGATGACCCGAAATACAATACACCGTTCATCTACGCGCTTTGGGGCTTGGTGGACGGTGCCAACGACAAAAAATTTGCAGATCATACCGACACTTTAATTGGCAAATTTCAGAGCGCATCTCTCCCAGATGGGATTGAACTCTTTCAATGAATGTAGAGCTGGGTTCAGTTCCCAGTTCTTGCTTGAAGCTTTCCCAGCACAACAACCAAGTGCGTTGAGCAGCAATGCGATCGCCCCGCGCGGAATGCAATGCAATCAATTGAGAATACGCGTCCTCATTGAGAGGGTCCGCGCGCAGTATCTTCTCATAACAGCCAATCGCCTCTGCAGGATTTTCTTGTTCGTACAATCGTGCGAGTTGCAGCAAGGCGGCAAGCTATTTCATCCGCAGACGGGCCCGAATCGGTGCGGTCCAATCCTTGTAATTCTTCTCCAAAAAGTCGCCGCGATACAAATCGGCTGCGTGCTCAAGCAGTTTGATACTCAGCTGTGGATTGAGGGCGCTCTGCGCGCGAGTACACAAAGTTTCGAATTCAGCAACGTCAAACCAAATCGGCAGATTGGGGTTCAACAGATACTGCCCACGCTTGACTATCAGAATCACCTCTTCGCCGACGAAATCATGCAGCCGATGGCGCGCCGTGTGGAATGCTTGCTGTGCGCGTACCGAATCTTTGGCGGGCCAGAGCGCCTCGGCGATTTGTTCATTCGTGCGCGGACGGCGTGGTTCAACGAGAAAGTATGCGAGGAGCTCGCTTTGCGCTTCCGAAAAGCGCTCTGGTTTTTTTGACCGCTCGGAGGACGCGGCGTCCGTTGATAGCGACGGGGCATCGACCGATTGCAGATAAGCCACTCCGAACGCAAAACTACGGAGACGTGGTGGTACTGTTTGTGTATCGACGGCGATTTCCAACAAACTGTGCAGATTCAGAAAGGTTGAATCCTCCAAAATAACAGAAAAAGGTAGAACGTGCAGAACGCGCTGCAATTGGCGGAGAGCAATCAACACATCAGGACGCGGGGTTGTGCGCATCTGCACACAGAGGTCAGCAAACTCCTCCGAAATTTCAAGAGGCAACGCACTGCCCAACGATAGCTGATTGCCGTTGGTATCGGACTCAGTGATTGGGTCGTTTAGCTCCGCATTTGGGTTTCTTGCAACTCGTTCGGGATCAAAAATACGCGATGAATCAGACATGGCCTCTACACGCGTAGTGACAGGTCTGTGCGTTGCCGATCCGAACAAAAGTTAGTAGCGAGTTGGGACGAGGATCAATGAAGGTTATCTCGAAGGATGAGCAATGTGTGATGCGATGAACGCGAGTGATTGTTTCGCACAGCGAAACGACCACTCGACATCGCCGCAATATCAATTCGGAAAAGTACGATACGGATTCTGGCGCGATTTTTCTTACTTGCGCGTTGTTCCATGTGGACTGAAACGATAAGGTCGCATCCCAGCACCCAGAATTGCACAGACCTCTTACGCTCTTTGGTGTCAGATTATACTCGGAATTGGCGAATCTTCATTCTTGTTCTCTCCACCTTGGTTTGTGGTTTGTAGCTCACTCATTTCGATCTTATCGCCGAGCCGAGTTTGAGACTCGGCGATCGCACCTTCAGCCACCTCTAATACTCCGCGCGCTCCGCGCGCCCAAGCAATCCGATTGGGATGAATGGTCTCGAGCCGCATTACACATTGATTTTTGTCCAGATAAATGACGTCGATTGAAAATTTCATTCCGATTGTGTGGATCGCCATGAACGGAATCCAACTCCGTCCGGGAATGAACAGTCCTTGCCCCAGTTTAAGCCGATCGTGCTTAAATAGACCAATTCGCCGCGCGTTCGGAGTATCCGCAAAGTCGACCTGTGCAGCAATCATGGTTTGGCGCGTGGAGTTGAGCACTGCGAATCGAGGCATAGGACACGAGAGAAAGGTCTGCAATAGCAACACAGTTCATAAAGCGCACATGCCGATTATACACACGAACCTTGACCGTTTTTGTACACTCATCAAGCATCTTCCTATTTTTGGCATTGATACCACAAAGCACGCGCTCACCGTGCTGTGACGCCGCGTGCAACACCGAATAGACCGCGCGCTCATCCCAGCCGAGGGCACGCTCAATGGCTTGCGGCAGACAGCCATACGCGAACAAGGTGATAACACAGACCACGCGTGCCAACAGCTTGTGACAGCGATAAAAGGGCGTGCCTTTGCTCGGCGTGAAGGTCTTGCCAAATTACGTGCAACGATAACGCAGGGGTTTGCGACTGTGAATGTGAATATTGCCTTGTCCAACCTGCCCTCTTACGGGACAGTCCGAGTTTAGGCAAAATGTTTTTCGCGGGTCCATTGGGAGCAGCTCCTTTCCGTGATTGGGAAATCACTTGGAGTAGCCTCGTGGACTCGTATTTGTTCAAATACGCCCCTCTCCACATTTTGGAGTGCTATCCATAATTTACCTTTCGTAACTCAGATGGATATAATCGCCTGAAGTAATTGATTCAATTGTTCAAAGGTGGACGCTCACCAAATGCAAGGATAGTCCAAGATGCAAAAAGCAATTTGGATTTGAGAGCCGCGAAACGGAGCATTTAAGATGGATGAAGCAACCAAGCTTATTCAGCAGCAATTTGGTGTGAACGCGGATAACTACGCAACGAGCGCAGTGCACGCGCGCGGTGAAAGTCTGGCGCGGCTTTTGGAATGGACCAAGCCACAGGCGGATTGGCTTGTGCTCGATGTCTCAACCGGCGCAGGACACACTGCGTTCACCTTTGCACCACACGTTGCGAACGTAATCGCCGTTGACCTTACACCCGAAATGCTTCTAACGGCACGCAGACTGGCGAACGAACGCGGCATTACGAATATCGAATTTAAACCCGCCGACGCGCACACACTGCCATTTGAGGACAACTCATTCGATTTGGTCATGAACCGCATTGCCTTACACCATTACACCGATGCGCGCCAAGCGGTCAAAGAGATGGTGCGCGTTTGCAAGCAAGGCGGATTGATTGGCTTTACCGACAACGTCGTCCCGCCCGACAAAGTCATCGCAGGTCACATTAACCACTGGGAGCAGCTGCGCGACCCCTCCCATCATTGGGAATATCCTGTGGCACGCTTGGAGGCGATGTTCACCGACGCAGGAGTAACGATTGAACAGACCGAAAAATTAGAAAAGGAGATGGAATTCGATCCGTGGGCTGACCGCATGGGCGCGAGCGCCGAGTTGAAAGCCCAACTCCGTCAATGGATCGCGAATGCACCCGAAGCCGTTCAAGAATGGCTAAAGCCCCGTCACGAGGGAGATCAACTGTTTTTCACACTGCATGAGGTCGTTTTGATCGCAAGAAAACCGTAAAGTGAGTAAGTTTGCGAACCCACTCCCTTTACTCCATCTACGTTGCAGTCGGTGATAGGTCAATTGGTTGCGATTGCAACACGAACCATTGATAATTGACTTTATCACTTTGAGAAACTCCGTGACCCATCACACAATTGGTGTTATCCGCTTGAACGCTTGCAGCGATATTTCGAGGAAGCAGGATTAAAAGTGGAACACGTCGAGGAATCGCCCAAGCACATGGAGTTTGAAGCGTGGGCGAATCGGATGGGCTGCACAGAGGAAACAAAAAAAGAATTGCTGCGTCTGCTCGACACCGCACCGCCCGACGCGCGCGAATTTTTTAATCCGCGCATCGAGAACGACAAATTGATGTTTTCAATTCGCGAGACGATTCTGATTGCGCGCAAGCAGTGATTCGGGCAGACGCAATCATTCGAGACAACCAAATTCAGCGAGCGGACAGAGTCACTCCTCTACCCGCTCGCTTTTTCAATTCCTTTACCTTGCGCTCATTCCAAAGTCAACGGAATCAAATACCATTCTTGCCCATCGCCTTCACTGCACCAGCCGATAGGTTTCGCCGCGCCCGGCGGCTGCACCTGCCACCAGACCATTTTGTTGCTGCATACCGGACTGCCCACGACGGAAACCACCGACCCCACCACCAAGCCGTCAACGCGCGCACTGTGCGGGTCCGGCGCCGCGCGAACATTGAGACCATCGGACGGCAGCACATATACATCTTGCCCTGCTCCGAGATGGGTCGTCAAGGCAGTTCCCATCGTATCCACTCCGGCGACAGTCCCATCCATCAGTTCCAAAAAATCATTGGCGCCCTCGTTCGCGGCAGTCCAACCTTCAATCACCCTGAACCGATGCGGGGCAACGTGGTCGTCTGTCCGGCTGCGTACATACCACCACACGTGCGTATTCAACGCGTAGGGGTACGCGCCACTCCAATTTGCCGGGCGCGGCAAAAGCGCGAGGACCGCATGTTCCGGAATCGGGCTGCCCGACACGGATGTGCCATTCGGCGCCGCGCGTACGTTATTACCGCCTTTGCCAGGAATCACTATCGCCAGACTTCCGACCTGAAGATGTTTCAACATGAGTGTGTCCTTTGCTTGAATTTTTTTCCTTGCGACACGATAACACAAACCGATGGGCTTGCCTAGAGATTTTTGGAAACTGTATCGCTATTTCACCGATACAATTTCGCGCGCCGCATAAACGAAAAGAATCGAGCCACGCAACATGGCGTGGCTCGATTTTTTACGGCAGCACGGTCACCGGAATTTCCAAAAACAATTTTCGTCGGCTTGACGGAGGACCGGAATCCGCTCGCGGTGGGACGCCGGTCGCAAACAAGCACGTTTTTCCCCCTGCTCGCGCTTGAAACGTTACACCATCTGCGCTCGTCAACATCATTTCATCGCGCACGCGTACAGTCCACAGCCCCTGTCCCAGATTCAGTGTAAATTGTTCCCCCACGCGCAACACAATTCCTTTTTCTGCATTTTCCAAAGTGAGAATTCGATTTGCGCCCGTCGCGCGAGGAGGACGATATATCGGGAGTGGGATGTTGACGCGGGTGCGTTCAGGGAACGCAGAGGTAGATTCAAGCGTGTTCATTGAAACTCCTTTCGCCATTTCCCTGCATTGGAAGAATGCATCGAATGACGAAAATCGAGGGGAAGCAGTTTGCGGAAACGAAATCTAGACGCCAAAATGGGTAGATTTGTTGCATCGCGTGTTCCAAGCGCGCGTTTTCGTTTGACACTCGTATCAACCCGACCTACAATACCGCGCGCTCCCAGAACCCACATTATTATTGCGCCAAATTGTGTAGTGGGTTTTAAGCAATTGTGAAAACAAAATGAAGTACCACATAACGACTTACGGTTGTCAAATGAATACCGCCGATTCGCAAAGATTGGCGTCCGAAATGGAAAAACTCGGACTGCACGCGACGCCCGTTGCCGAAGACGCGGATGTAATTGTGTTGAATACATGCGTGGTGCGGCAAGGTCCCGAAGACAAAGCCGTGTCGCGCCTCTTGTCGTTGAAACCGCTCAAGCAAAAAAATCCCGATGTTGTGTTCGGCGTGATGGGCTGCATGGTCGGCGTGCGCGAACCGAAAGCATTGCGCGAGAAATTTCCGTTTGTTGATACCTTTTTGCCCCCGTCGGACCCCAGCGCGCTCGTACAACTTTTGCAAGCGCGCGGCGTGCAAGCGGAAACGGGACGCGAAGACTATTGGCTCGAACGCGACGCAACGGAAACGCGTTACGCGTTACAAGACGCAGATTTTATTTTGCCCGCGCACGAACGCGGACAACTCGTCAGCGCGCACGTGCCAATTATTTTCGGCTGCAATCACGTTTGCACGTTCTGCATTATTCCCTATCGGCGCGGCACGGAACGTTCGCGTTCGATTGGCGAAATCGCCGCGCACGTGCGTTCGCTCGTCGCGCAAGGCGTTCAAGAAGTGACGCTGCTCGGGCAAATTGTGGACCGCTACGGTTACGACGTTCCCGATGGACCGCGCTTGCCGCAACTCTTGCGCGCGATACATGACATTGATGGATTACAGCGCATCCGTTTTCTCACCTCGCATCCGAATTACATGAACGATGAATTGCTCGACACGGTGGCAGAATTGCCAAAGGTGATGGAGCATATCGAAGTGCCGATTCAAGCGGGCGACGACGAGGTATTGAAACGCATGAAGCGCGGCTACACCGTTGACGCGTATCGCTTGCTCATCGAAAAAATTCGCGCGCGGATTCCAAACGTGAGCATCGCCACAGACATCATCGTCGGTTTTCCGGGCGAAACGGAAAAACAATTTCAGGGCACGTATGATATTTTGCAAGAATTGAAATTGGATGTCGCGCATGTGGCAATGTATTCGCCGCGTCCGAACACCGCATCCGCGTCCCGTTTTCCCGACGACGTTTCGCCCGAAGAAAAAGAACGCCGCCGCCAAGCGATTGACGATTTGCAAGCAGAGGTCGTCGGCGAAATCAACAAACGGTATTTGAATCAAACCGTTGAGGTGTTGGTCGAAGAAAAAAACAAACAGCGGTGGAAGGGACGCACGCGCACCAATAAACTCGTGTTCTTTCAAGACGATACGCGCGAGTGGAAGGGACAGCTCGCGCACGTGAAAATCAATTGGACGGGTCCATGGTCTATGATTGGTGAGGTTATGTAATGGGCGTCACCATTCACTATAACGGGAAATTGAATGACCGCGCCCGTCTGGCAGAATTGCTGGACGCGGCGCGTTTGTATTGTGCCGAGCAGCGTTGGGCATATCGCGAGGTGGACGAACGCATCATCGGGCGCGTGGAACGAACCGTTGATTTCAACGCGGCAGAGGACCCGACAGCAGACACGCGGTTGGTTGAGCGTGATGAAGCGGAAACCCAAGCCGCGCCGATTGACGATTTCTTGCAAGGCATTCTCATTTTCCCGCACCCCAAAGCGGAACCGCTCGCCCTCACGTTCAATCAAGCGGGCGAGCTCGCATACTACATGCCGCTCGACGATTTGGGGACGTATTGGGAAATCAAATCGCTGTTCACCAAAACACAATTCGCGGGCTTGGAAACACACAGCGCGGTCTGCGAGTTTTTACATTTTCTGCAAGACCAATACATGCCGGACTTGCACGTGTACGACGAAGCAAATTATTTCGAAAGCGGTGATGCGGCACGCGCCGCACAATCGCTCGATACGCTCGATACGGCAATGGACGAATTGCAGACCGCGTTAGAAGATTGGGACGACGGGGAAGCGGCAATGGATGAATCTCCGGCAGAAACATCCGACGTGAGCCCCAAAAAAGGCAAAGTCGAGCGCGGCAAGAAAATCGCGCGGCGCGAACCGCAGTGGAAACGCGGTCACGGCGCGAGCGCGGGCAAAAATTAATTTGTGTCTCTCACGGAGGTAGGGATGTCTACTCCAGTTCCTGAACCGACGAATGCTCCCAACACCGCCGCCCCGCTTTCGGCGAAAACACAAACCGTCAAAGGGCGCGGGCGCGTCCTCGTCTACGCCGGCACCGCAATCTTGCTCGGAATCATGGCAGGGACCATTTCGTTCGCCTTGAGCTATCCGTTAAACAAAGTCCAGGTGCGTCCGCTGGAAATGGGCGTGGATTTGTCGGCAGTGCTCGCACCCGTCATTATCGCCTCGCTGGGCGTCGAGCGCATGATTGAAATGCTGTGGAATCTCGTCGAGAGTTACATTCGTTCCTTTGTCGCGTTTCTCGCGGGACGCAGTGAATGGCTGCGCTGGGCGAACGATGAATTGACCGCCGCACGCGAACGGCTCGAACATCTTGCGCAAGAAGGCGACCCCACCGAACGCGTGCAGGACATGCTCCCGACAAGTCAGGACGCGCTGTCGCAATTGATTGAACGCGCGGCAAATGACGTGGCGCTTGCCGAAGCGCGCCTTTCATCGCTCACCTCGACACAGCAATACCGCGACGCCAAACGCGTCATTTCCATTATCACGAGTCTTGTGCTCGGCATTGTCGTCGCCACCGTCGTGGGCTTGCAAATGTTCGCGCTGTTGGGGATTGATGTGAATCCGCGCATTGATGTATTGATTACGGGGATTGCGATTGGCACGGGCTCGACGCCGGTTCATTCGCTCGTCGGAATTTTACAGCAGGGCAAAGACGCCCTCGAAAGCGCGCAAAAAGCATTGCACATTCGCAACGTGGAAAAAGTTCAAGATTTGGCGAATCAAGGTTAATGTTAAAAAACAACAAGCGGAGCGCGTGCGCGCTCCGCTTGTTGTTTTGCGCACCAACGGCGCCGGGCACAAAAATTTACGCGTCGTCATTTTCAACGTAAGAGGACAACGCGGCTTGTTCGGTTGTTGGCTCTGGCGCTGGCGGCACAGTCAATGCTTCGCGATTCGTCACCGCAGGACCGAGCCACAACGCGGCAAGTTTGAGATGGTCGGCGTCCTGACTCGATGCCTGCTCGCCCAATTTGTCTGCCAACGCGGACAAAACCGGAATCGCTTCAAATTCAAAAAAACCTTCGAGCCCTTTTTGCCAATTCCATTCCTCTGCAAATTGCAGCCCCGCCATAGTTCCCGCCTGTTTCAGCAAACCGATTTGTGCCGCCGCCGCCTGCGCCCACAGCGCAATCACAAGCGCCGAAACCTGCGGTTGATTCGGCATCGCTTTTGCCAACGCTCTGCGCTGACCAATCAAGTCCGCGCGAAAAAACGAACGCGCGCCGGGCACCGCAATTTTGTCAAATGCCGCGCGCGCGAGCGTCTGCAATTCGGCAGGCGCGTCTTTGATTTGCCGCGCCGCCATCGCCGCGACGAGCAAGCGATAATCATCGCGCATGTAATGATTCACCTCAATCCATTCGTGTAGATTCAATTCTGCCATAAACACTCCTGCACTCTGCTCCGGTTCGAATCTGGCTCGCCGGGCAAAAAATTTTAACATGGCGCGCGGCAAGTGGCAAGATACGCGGCTCGGTTTTACCAATGAGCGGAATCAAGAAAAACTATCCTATGCTATAATCGCCCCGCGATAAGCGTGACCGATTTGGTTTCTATGCATTGGCTCACTTTTTCCTCGAGGTGATGAGTGGTCCGACAACAGCCCAGTCCCCCTCCCCTTCCAACGCGAAATTTACCGCGCCCCCCCGCGCCCAAAGCCGATGACGCGCGTTATCTCGGACTGCCGCATTATTTGGTCGGGTTGGTGGACGCGGGCGGAGAGACGCATTTGCTCGGCGCAGGGAAACCGGGTTGGATTGTCGTGCGCGCCCAAGTGAAACCGCCCGAAGCCAGCGGCGACTATTCACACCTTGCGGACAAAGGACTCGGCGTCATCGTCGTCCTTGCCACCAACAGCGGGACGCAAGGCGCGTTCCCCAATTCGTACGATTATGATTTGTTTGCGCTGCAATGCGCCAACTTTGTAAAAAAATCCAAAGGCGCGCGCATTTGGGTTATTGGCAATGAACCGAACGCGGCGCGCGAACGCGCCATGTACGACGGCGCGGTCAATTCGGGCGAATTGATTACGCCCGAAATGTATGCGCGCTGTTTCAATCTCGCGCGCAAAGCCATTCGCGCGCTGCCCGGTCACGAACACGACTTCGTCGTCCCCGCCGCGATTGCGCCGTTCAATACGCAAACGACCTATCCGGGAAATCCTTCGGGCGATTGGGTGCGCTACTTTGCGGACACCTTGTTTCAAATTACCGCGCAGGGCGGCAACGCGGATGCGATTTCACTCCACGCCCACACGCACGGTTATGACGCGAATTTCATCACGAGCGATGCCAAAGGCGTGAACCAATTTCAAAATCGGCATTGGCATTTTCGCGCGTACCGCGATTTTCTCGCGGCGATTCTGCCGGCAATGCGCAACCTGCCCGTTTTTATCACCGCCGCGTCGCCGCTCGAACCGGGCTGGACGAATGCGAATCGCGGTTGGATGAACGCGGCGCTCACCGAAATCAACAGTTGGAACTCCAACGCCAACAATCAGCCGATTCAAGCCGTCTGCTTTGCGCGGTGGCAGGCGCTTCCCGGCGACCCGCCCGGTTGGGGTCTCGCCGATAAACCGCAAGCGGTCAATGATTTGCGCGTCGCGCTGCAAAATGATTTTCGCCTGCGCTGGCCCGGCTTGCCTCCGACACCCGATTTTCAGGCGCAGTGGATTAACGTGCTCAACGTTCCACAAAATCAATTGACCACGAATGAGAGCATCAGCGGACGGATTGTATTGAAAAATGTCGGCGCGAAAGCGTGGCTCGCCGCAGGCGCGAATCCGATTCGCTTGAGTTATCGCTGGTACAACGCGCAAGGCGTCGAAATTCCCCTTGCGCCCGCTGCCGAACATTTTTCGCTCGCCCAAAACGTTTTGCCCGGACAAACCGCGATTGTCGAAAATGTGAAACTGCGCGCACCGCAGTGGCAAGGTGAATATGTCGTCAAGTTCGATTTGATTCAAGAAGGACATGCGTGGTTCAGCGCCTTTGGTTCGCCGACACGCGACGTGCGCGTCACAATTCAAGCGCCGCCGTATGCCGCCGATTGGGAAAGCGTAATGAACGTTGGCGAGAAAGGGCTGGCGCTCAATGCCAACACCATTGGCACCGTCACAATCAAAAATCTGGGTTCGCGTACGTGGCACAAAAGCGGACCCAATCCCATCCGCCTTGGTTATCGTTGGTACAACGCGCAAGGCGTACAAGTCCCCGTCAATCCGTACGCGGGCAATTTTGAAATGGACGTGGATACGCCGCCCGGCAGAACGGCAACCTTTAGCAATGTTGTTTTGCGCGCGCCGCATTACGAAGGCACCTTCACCTTGCGTTGGGATTTGGCGCACGAAGGCGTAACGTGGTTTAGCCAACAAGGCGTCGAAACCTACGACCAACTGGTCCAAGTCTTTACGCCGATTCCCGATTACGCGGTCAAATGGGTGAACCTATTTCTGGATGTGCGCGGCGCGCTCGAACCGAACGAGACCATCACGGGAACTGTGACCGTTCAAAACATCGGCGCGAAAACATGGAACGCATCGGGCGAAGCGCCGGTCAAACTCGGTTATCACTGGTACGACGTGGATAACAACAGCGTCACGCTCGCCGCGTATCCGGGAAATTTTTCACTGCGCGAGGATGTGCCGCCGCAAGGGATGGCAACATTTGAAAACGTGGTCGTGCGCGCGCCGATTCCGCAAGCGAAATATAAACTCGCCTTTGATTTGAACCACGAAGGCGTGACATGGTTTTCTGCGGCGGGCGCGAAACCGTTTGAAGCACAAGTGTCCGTGAAAACGGACGCGCCGCCGTTCGTCGCGCAGTTTCAGGAAATTTTCGCGATTCCGCAAAATCAAATCACCGCCGGTGAAACCGTGAGCGGCAGAGTGGTGGTAAAAAACACGGGCGCGGAAATTTGGGAGGCAGAAGGCGAGACGGCGGTACAGCTCGGTTATCGTTGGTTCAACCTGATTGGCGATGAGGTTCCCGCGCCCACCGACCCGGGTCCGCGCGTCTTGTTGAATGATGTTGCGCCGCGCGAGAATGTGACCTTTGACAACGTTGTGATTCACACCCCCACCGCGCCGGGCGATTACACCTTGCGGTTCGATTTGCGGCGCGGCGCGGAATGGTTTTCTTCCAATGCGGCGGAAACCCAAGTCCGCATCAAGCCCCCCCCCCTCGAATGGGGCGCGCAGTTTATCGCACACAATACGCCCGCGCACCTTACGGTGGGACAAACGGTGGACGTGGCATTGCGCATTGTCAATGTCGGCAAACGCACGTGGCAGACCGACGGCGCGCATCCGGTGCATATCACGTATCAATGGTTCATCAGACGAACTCCGTCTGACGCGAATGGCGCGCAAATGTTTGATGTCCAAGAGCTGCGGACTGCCCTGCCGCACCCTGTCAAGCCGGATGACCAAGTGGATTTCACCGCCTCGCTCGCCGCACCGAACGCGCCGGGCGTGTATCAACTGCATTGGGATTTGATTGCGGAAGGCATCTCATGGTTCGCGGACGGCGGCAATCCCGCGCTCGTCCTGCCCATCAGCGTTACGCTGACACCCAACGCGACAACTTTGTGGCGCGCTGAAGCGAGTCACAACGGCGCATCGGCGATTCTCGCAATTGACGGCGACCTTGGTTCGTTTTGGACCAATCAAGCGCGACAAACGCAGGGGATGTGGTTCCGCGTAGATTTCGGCGAGGCGCGCTTGATGGACGGCATCGCGTTTCGTTCGCCCGGACATGGGCATCCGTTTGCGTACACGGTGCGCGTTTCGCATGACGGAAATTTATGGCGGACGGTTTGGGCAATCGCGCAGGGCAATTCGCGCGATGTGGTCGCCATGTTCGCGCCGTTTCAGGTGCGTTACGCGCAGATTGATTTGCTCGCGCCGCACGACGAAGAATGGATGATTAGCGAGGTGCAAATTCATCCGTGCCCCGCATGGAGCGCGACCGCGAGCATCAACAATGATTACGCGCACAACGCGATTGACGACAATCCGACCACCGCATGGACGAGTGTGGAACCGCAAGCACCGAACATGTGGTTTCAACTCGACCTTGGACGTGTGGAAAGCGTAAGCGGTTTGCGTTTAACGCCGCCAAAAGATGAAATTCCAAACGGTTATCGCGTGAGCATTTGGAATCAACAGGCGGGGGGCTGGCAAAAAATCGCGGAAAAACAAAACAATACCGAAGCCATCAACATTTCGTTTGCGCCTGTCCAAACTCAGTTTCTCAACATTCAGCTCTTGCAGCCCGGCGAACTGCCCTTTGCGATTCGCGAAGCGCGCGTGACGAAAGCGATGACCGAGTGGATTGGACCGATGCGCGCGCCGACGCGCAAATAGCCGATAGGAAATTGGTACGGCGGAAATTCAAAGCGAACAGGTGTACGCCCCAGAGCGTGCGCCTGTTCGCTTTTTGTAAGCAAATTTCTTGTAGTGATATTACGATTCGCTTACTATACGCATTTTCCGATTGCGGATAGCCATGTCACTGCAACAATCACCTGTTTTCCTTGTATAATTTCCAATGAAATGTGCGATTGCGGCATGTTTCAGACAAGGGTTTGAATTTCTTGTCCGACCCCTCAAGCAAGAAATTCAAACGCGTAAATTCTACCAGAGGAGGTGAGACGTTATGAAGCGAGCATTGTTTGTCTTTCTGGCGGTGGCGATTTTGTTGACCGTGATTGCCCCGCTGGCAACGACGGCAAAGGCGGACGGTCCGTGGGGCTATGGTTACGGATACGGTTACGTCTATCCGGGTTCGGGCTATAACAAAGTCTGTATGTACAGTTACTGGAACTGTTCGTACCGCTTTGTCCCGCCGTATCCGGTTTCGGGCTATTACCAATATCCGTACAACACGTACTATCGCCAAAACACCCCGTACTACAATCCCAATTGGTGCACACCCGGTTTGTACTGCGGTTATTAATTCACCTTACGCATGTCATTTCGAACCCCTCAATCCTTCGGGGTAAACTCTGTGAGAAATGTCAGTTTTTTCCACCGAGATTTCTCGCAAGACCGCTCGAAATGACAATTCTGCGTAACATGAGTTATTAAATCTACCGTCCCGAACAGGGGCAAAATGCCACTCGCAAGAATGCAACCGCCGAACACCCTCGGCGGTTGTTTTTTTTGTGGAGACTGTTTGGGATTGCGGTGCGTCTCCTAATCCCACGCGTGCGATTTTTTTTACAGGCAGAGATTTTTTGTGCGCTTGCAAGAATAAGACAAGAGTACGTGCGAATGTATCGGTTTTTTGCTTGACAAGCATTTTGATTCGTGATATACAATTTTTGCGACGTGAGTGTCGTCTACAATCGAATATTTCTTGTCAGCCGAGTCTCTGAGACAGGTCAGAGAGCGGAGGAACCACTTACGGGGTGAATTGCGAATCCAAAAAACCGATTCCCAAGGAACATCTTTCAGTTCTAACCCGACAGCTAACTTCGTAGGCAGTGAAAGGGACAAGTCTGGAGCCGTGACCACAGATTTGACCTGTGGTCTTTTTTGTTTGGACGGTTTTTCGTCCGCGACGCGGGCGCGCGTCGGCGCAAGCAACAGAATTGAGAGCATGGGCTGTGACTTGACCAAGTCGGCAGCCCTTTTTCTTTCAGACGCACGAGTGAGGATTGACCTCACCGGCACGTTTACAACGCACTTCTTCTCCTCCTTTTCGAAAGGTTATCTCCTCGCATCGGCGTCTGTGTGGGGAGATAACCGCGACCGCAAGCCGCGCTGCTTGGTTCATCCACGGTGATGAACCAGCAGCGCGATTTTTTTTTGACAGCGCGCCCAAACTGAATACAATACCTAATGTGCAACACTTTTGTCATTTCGAGCGGAGCGAGAAATCTCGCAAGGCGCGAATGAGATTTCTCGCAAAACTTGTCCCGAAGCATTGAGGGAACGGCTCGAAATGACATTTGTCCCGCGAAAGAGTTGCACATTGAGTACAATGTCCGTTGCGCGCCGAGATAGCTCAGTTGGTAGAGCATGCGGCTGAAAACCGCAGTGTCCGCAGTTCGATTCTGCGTCTCGGCATTTTTGGATGGTGTGAGGTCACACCATCCATTTTTTTTCGCACTGGCGTTGCGTTCGCATTGAAAGGATTGTACAAACCGGACTGTGCGACACTCTTTCATATCACACCGCGCGCAACAGCAACTTGCCCCAATTTTTTCGCGTTGTTCCGAGCCGTAACTTTTGTTATAATCGCATCGTAGGATACTGCGTGCGGACAAACGCGCAGGGTGGCGCAACGAACGCAAAACGTAAAAATTATTTTCCCCCGGTCAAATGGTTCCCAAGGAGGCGCTCATGGATGTCGGCAAATCATTTACGTACATGTTCGAAGACAAAGACTGGATCGCCAAGGTCGCAATTGGTGGTGTTATTCTGCTCGTCGGCGGATTAATTTTGGGATGGCTTGTGATTCCCGCCATCGCCGCCTCAATTTTGTTGTTTGGATATACGCTGACTGTCATTCGAAATGTGTACGACGGCAGCCCCAACCCTCTCCCCGAATGGAACAACATCGGCGATTTGTTCATGAAGGGTTTGATGGGAAGCATCGGCGTATTGATTTGGGCAATCCCTGTAATAATTCTGGCGTGTTGTATTGCCATGGCAACGATTGCGTTCGGCTCTGCCGCGAACGACAGCGGACGCAGCAACATCGGACCGGCGGGCGGTCTCGTCATCACGTGCCTTTATTGCCTCACGACCATTGTCGGTTTGGTCATCAGTCTCTTTGTGTATGCGCCGATTACGAAATTCGCCATCTCGAATCAATTGAGCGATTTCTGGGATTTTCGCGGCGCGTGGAGTTTCATCCAGGCGAATCCGGGAAATTATGTCATTGCGTTTTTGCTCGCGCTCGTCGCGAACTTTATTGCAGGATTCGGAATTATCGCGTGTCTCATCGGCGTCTTTTTTACCAGTTTTTGGGCGATGCTCGTGATGGGGCATTTGTTCGGACAAGTGGCGCGGACAAATATGAACCCGACTTCTTCCGTGCCGCCCCCGGCGCCGCCGATGAATGAGCCGCCGAGCATGATGCAAGGTCCGATAGAACCCGCGCCGTCGGCATAGTGTTATGGATTTCGTTCGGATTCGAAATCCAAAGCAGCGGGAGGTCTTGGTATGAGTAGTCTCGCTTCGATTCTTTCAGCGTTTGGTCTTTCTGCCGCCAGCGGATTGAATGCGTATATTCCACTGTTGCTCGTCGGCTTGACCGCGCGCTTTACCGATTGGCTCAAATTGTCCGCGCCGTTCGATTTGTTGGCGAACGAATGGGTCCTCGGCGCGCTGGTGATTTTGCTCGGCATTGAATTTTTTGCCGACAAGATTCCGTTGGTAGACCATGCGAACGATGTGATTCAAACGTTCATTCGTCCGACTGCGGGCGCAATTTTGTTTGCCTCCGAAGCACACGTCATCACGCAAATTCATCCTGTCCTCGCGTTGGTTCTTGGACTGCTCGTCGCATTCGGCGTCCACGCGACCAAAGCGACCGCGCGTCCGTTGGTGACAGTGACCACGGGCGGCATTGGGAATCCGATTGTGAGTACGGTCGAAGATGTCGCTTCGGTGGGACTTTCGTTAATGGCAATCCTCGCGCCCGTGCTTTTAGTGTTCGCCTTTATCGCGTTGCTACTCGCGGCGTACATGATTTGGACACGGCGCAAGGAAACGCAAGCGGCACGCGCCGTTGCAAAATCCGCCAGCGACCCACCGTTGAAATGGCCCCGCTAGCCGTTCTCGAAAAATGAAAGGCGCGCCGTGCACGGCGCGCCTTTTTGTTTTCCCTGCCCTCAATTTCTTGCGAACGCGTGTTCGCAACGTGTGATATAATTTTTCGCGATGAATGATAAACCCGCGTTTGAACCGCGACCAATGGAGGATGTTATTCGCTCTGCATTCGATGATGTCAACATGAAGCAGATCGAGATTTTTGCGCGTATGACGATCGCGGAGCGCGCGCAAATCATGTTTGACCTCATCGAGTTTCAACGGCAAAAAATGTATGCGTTCGAAAAACAACGCGACCCAACTGCGACAGAACAAGAACTTTGGAAAAGAGTCCGCAGACGGATCGAATTGAGTTATGATGAACCAACCATACAACGACTTCGCAAGTACAATTATCCATTTGCTTGAAGCACTGGAGATTGATTATGCCATTGGCGGTTCCTTTGCCAGCAGTTTATACGGGGAGTCGCGTTCTTCGGTGGATATAGATATTTCCGTCATCATCCCAAAAGAAAAATTCGAGCCAGTTGTCCAAGCCGTTGAAAAGTTGGGCTACTATGTTACATGGGATTCTATTTTGGACGCGATGATTTGGAAAACACCGTTCAACATTATTGACTCTAGCACGGGGTTCAAGGCAGATTTATTTCTGGTGGAACCTGCCACTCCGCTTGAACAATCCATCTTTCAGCGGCGGCAACGCAGGATTTATGACCCCCTGTCGGGCAATTCCGCCATTCTCTATTCGCCCGAAGATGTCATTATTTACAAATTAAAGTGGTATCTGGAAGGCAAAATGGAAAAGCATCCACGCGATATTGTTTCGATGATGTTGGTGCTAAAAGACTCGCTCGATTTTGAATATCTGGAGTTTTGGGTCAACGAGATTGGCGCGCAAGAGGTGTGGACAAAAATCTTGCAAGACTATCATCGTCGTCTTGGCATCAAGTAGCAATGTCTATTAAACCCTCTATCCAACAAACCCTTGACACCCTGCCGACGAAACCCGGCGTCTATCTGATGAAGAATGACGACGGGACGATTATTTATGTCGGCAAAGCGGTAAATTTGCGAAATCGCGTCCGTTCGTACTTTCATGCAAACGCTTTTGACGCCAAAGTGATTTCGCTGACCGCGCATGTCGAGAAAATTGAATTTATCGTCACCGAGACGGAACTTGAAGCCCTCGTCCTCGAAAACAACCTCATCAAGAAATATCGCCCCAAGTACAACATCCGCCTCAAAGACGCGAAAACGTATCCGTACATCAAAATCACGTGGCAGGACAATTTCCCGAAGGTGTTTATGACGCGGCGGATGGACGATGACGGCGCGCGTTATTTTGGTCCCTTCACCGCCGTTTGGGCAGTGCATGAAACGCTCGACACACTGCGGAAAATATTTCCCTACCTCACCTGTGACCGCGACATTACGGGTCAAGACAAACGCGCGTGTTTGTATTATGACATTGGCTTGTGTCTCGCGCCGTGCATTGGCGCGGCGTCGCGCGAAGAATATCGCGGGATGATTGACCGGCTCTCCCAGTTTCTTCAAGGACACAGCGACGAAATTACGCAAACCATTCACGGCAAATTGGCGCAAGCCGCCGAGAATTTGGAATTTGAACGCGCGGCAGTGTACCGCGACCAACTGCAAGCCATCTCGCGTATTACTGAACATCAAAAAATGGTTTCGCCGCAAATGGTTGACCAGGATGTGATTGCGTTTGCGAAAGATGATGGGAACGCGTGCGTGCAAATCTTTTTTATTCGCGCGGGCAAATTGTTGGGACGCGAATATTTTGTATTGGAAGGCACCACCGACGCCAACACCGACGACGTGCTAACCTCTTTTGTGCAGCAATTTTATGACCAAGCCGCGTACGTGCCGCCCGAAATTCTTTTGCCCGAAATGATTGACGAAGCAAAAATCATCGAATCGTGGCTCAAGCAAAAAGGTTCAACGACGACAATCCGCGTGCCTTATAACGGCAACGGCGGACGCGAACTCTTGCGGATGGCAGAAGAAAACGCACGCATCACGCTTGAAACGATTAAACAGCAGTGGCTCGCCGACAAGACCAAACACTTGCAGGCGGTCGAAGAATTACAGCAGGCGCTCGAAATGGAAAATCCACCGCTGCGGATGGAGTGCTACGACATTTCCAACATTCAAGGCACCAATTCCGTCGGCGCGATGGTGGTCTTTGAAAACGGCGCGGCGAAAAAGAGCGACTATCGCAAATTCAAAATCAAAACCGTCATTGGGGCGAATGATTTTGCAAGTCTGCAAGAAATGCTGCGGCGCAGATTCAAACGGTATCACGACGCGAAAAAACAGGAACAATCAAGCGGAGAGTGGATGGAAGGGGACAGGGGACAGGGGACAGGGGAGGCGGAAGCAACCAACCCCCAACCCCCACCGTCCAAATCCAAGCTGCCCCTCTCGAAAGGTATTCGCACCGCCGAGCGCAAAAACGATGAATCGTGGGCGCGCATGCCTGACCTCGTAATCATTGACGGCGGCAAGGGACAATTGAGCGCGGCGCAAGAGGTGTTCAAAGAAATGGGCGTCGAAGGCGTGAGATTGATTTCGCTGGCAAAGCGCGAAGAAGAAGTCTTTATCCCCAATCGCGCAGAATCTTTAAGGTTGCCCAAAAGTTCCCCGGCGCTTCATTTATTGCAAAGAATCCGCGACGAGGCGCATCGCTTTGGCATCACGTATCATCGCAGTTTGCGCGCGAAAAAGGGACTGCATTCACAGCTGGACGCGATTCCCGGCATTGGTCCGCGCCGCCGCCGCGCCCTCTTGCAGAAATTTGGTTCGCTCGATGCGATTCGCGACGCGAGCGTGCAGGAATTGATGCAAGTGGAAGGCATGTCAAAAAGCGCGGCGGAAAAGCTAAAGGACAATTTGTAACTCATGTTACGCAGAAGTGTCATTTCGAGCGGTCTTGCGAGAAATCTCGGTGGAAAAAACTGAGATTTCTCACAGAGTTTACCCCGAAGGATTGAGGGGTTCGAAATGACATGCGTAAGGTGAATTTGTAAAATGGGCATGGACGCCGTTAGCCGTTTACGCGGGGTGTACTTTTTGGAGCATCTCACGCCAGAAGAATTTCAGGCGCTGGCGGACATGATGGATTTGCGCCCGTTTGTCGCCGGCGACAAAATTCTCAATCAGGGCGAACCGACCACCAATTTTTATATCGTGGACTCGGGGCATGTGAACTTGCGCTATACGGACAAAGCCGGTTATGAAAAACCGATTGGTTCCAAAAGTGAGGGCGACTATTTTGGCATCAAAATGTTCACCACCCAAGAAGTATCCGAGTTTACCTTTGAAGCCGTCGGGCAGGCGCATCTTTGGGTGGTGGAACGACAGGATTGGGACGCGCTGCTGGAAAAATTTCCAAATGTGCTGGACCACATGCCCGAGCTCCGCGTCGAATATGCCAAACTCACGCGCGGTTTAGATTGGCTCGCGCCCGGCGAAGTGGTGGATATTTTTACCCGCCAGCATTGGTGGGCGTTGGCATTGTCCCTGCGCCTGCCTGTGTTGCTCGCCGCGCTGTTTACGGGCGCGTTTTTACTTTCGCTAAACTTTGGCGTTGTCGCCGCACTCCCATGGGTCGGGTTTGTGTATGGCGCAGCATTGGTGGTCGCGTTGGTGCTGACCGCGTGGAATGCCGCCACCTGGTTCAATCACAAATACATTGTCACCAATAAACGCGCCATCCGCATCACCGAAGTTTTGTTCATTTCCGATTCGCGCGAAGAACTGGGGATTGAAAAAATCCAATCCCAGCAGGTGGAGCGCGGCGGACCAATTTCGGTTTTTCTGAATATTTCGGATTTGCGTCTCACCAGCGCATCGAGCGGGGCGGGCGGACTGGTCTTTGAAAAAGTCGGCAATGTCGAACGGATTCAGGAAGCGATTAACAACGAAAAAGCCAAAGTCGTGGAGCGACGCGGCGCCGCCGAGCGCGAACGCCTGCGCAATCAAATCGCCAACGAAATTCGCCATTATGTTTTTCAACAACCGAACCCGCTCGAGAGACCCAAGCCCAAACCCAAACCCCTTTCGCTCGGCGGGCGCGTGCGCAATGTGCTGCAGGAAATGTTCGGCACCGAGATTCGCACCGACAAGATTGTGACGTGGCGCAAACATCGCATCATCCTCTTGCGCCAGACCGGCGTGTACTTGGTCATTTTTTTCGCGCTCCTCGCGCTCATGATTGGCATCAGCATTTATGGTTCCACCTCACTGCTCGCGCAAAACGGTGTCTACCTGGCGCTCGTTTTGTTAATGGGCATCGCGCTTGGCGCGGCGGTGTGGCAGTGGATGGATTGGCAAGTGGATTTGTATCGGCTCACCGAAACGCAAATCATTGACATTGAGAGTTTGCCCTTTGGTCTCCGTTACACGGAAAACCGCGCCGACCTGGCAAAAATTCAAGATGTAAATGCGGCGCGCCCCGGTTTCTTTTATACGCTCCTCAATTTCGGCGATGTCATTGCGCGCGTCGCGGGGAACGCGGAACCCTTTACGTTCAATGACGTCGCGCGCCCCAGCATTGTCGCAGACGAAATTTCCGAACGGCTCGCCATTCTCAAATTGCGCGAGACCGAACGCACCATGCGCGAACAGACGCGCACGGTTGTGGATGCCATCGTGGCGTATCATCGCTTGATGATGGCAGAACGCCAAGAGCAAGCTGCCGCGGGCGCCGCCGCGCCCGCGCTCGTCCTGGCGTCCGCGTCCGCTGCGCCCGCAGACGCCGCGCCACAGTCGGACGAATCTGCTCCCGACGCCGAGACGCAAAGCGACAACACGGACACGGATTTTGACGGCGACGCGTCCGAGAGCGAATTTCCCTCCGAGAGCGATTTGTTCACGCTTTGATGGGTTGTCTGCGCGTGCATAATTTGTCAGGCACGGGTTCGCCCGCGCCTGTGATATAATTTTGCTTCTGTTTGCATAAATCATTCGAGAAATTTCCAATGCCCGGGCTCAACACTCTGCTTGACGCGTTTCAACGTATCTACGGCACGCGCCCCACCAAAATTGCGCGCGCACCGGGACGCGTGAATTTAATCGGCGAACACACCGATTACAATGAAGGTTTTGTCATGCCCATTGCGATTGACCGCGAAGTATTGATTGCCGCGCGGGAGCGCGACGACAACCAAGTCCATGTCACGGCACTGGATGTGGAAGGCGGGCAAGCAGACCAATTTACCCTTGACGATATTCCGCATCACCCCGATTATCGCTGGGCGAATTACGTGCGCGGCACCGCGTATTATTTAGCACAAGAAAACGTAAGGTTGACCGGAATAGATGCTGTGATGACTTCCACGTTGCCATCGGGCGCGGGACTTTCATCCTCCGCCGCGTTGGAAGTTTGCACCGCGACGATTCTACAAGCATTTACACCTTGGCGTGTGGGTGGCGTCGCTATTGCAAAATTGTGTCAACAAGCGGAAAACCATTTTGTCGGCGTCAAGAGCGGCATCATGGACCAATACGCGTCCGCGCTGGGCGAACGCGGCGCGGCGCTAAAAATTGATTGCCGGGCGTTAACGTACAAAGCCGTCAAACTGCCGCGCGGCGTCACGATAGTCGTCGCCGATACAAACAAGAAACGCCACCTTGCGGGCTCGGACTATAACACGCGGTATATGGAATGCCGCAATGCCGCCATGCTCTTGTCACAGCTGTTGGATAGAGACATACCTGCCCTGCGCGACGTATCTCTAAAGGAATTCAAAACGGTCGCCAAACATTTGCCCGATAATTTGATGCGGCGCGTGCGCCATGTCCTGACGGAAAACGAGCGCGTGCAAAAAGCCGCGCGCGCGGCGAAACGAAACGACGCGGTCAAGTTTGGCGCACTGATGAACGAATCGCAAACGAGCTTGCGCGAGGATTTTGAAGCCAGTTCACCCGAATTGGACATCATGGTTGAAATCGCGCGCAAGCAAGAAGGGTGTCTCGGTGCGCGGCTCACCGGCGCGGGCTGGGGCGGGGCAACCGTGAATCTGGTGCGGGACGAACACGTGGATACCTTTGTGCAGCAAGTGGACTGGGAATATCGCGAACGGACCGGAATTGTTCCATGGGTCTCACCCGTACGTGCCTCGCCCGGTGCGGGCATGATAGAGTGGGAACAGGGAGAAGCTAAAGCATGAGTCAAACGCGCGTACGCCAACGCTCGAATCCCGAGTGGTTGTCCCAGCTTCGCGCCGAAGGCACGCCGGAACAGGCGGAAGCCATTGAAGATTTGCGTCAATACTTGTTACGTGCGGTCTTGTATTTTTTTAGTCAAAACCCCGGCGACTTGCGTTCGCTCGCGCGCGAAGAAATCGAACAAGTGGCGCAGGACCTCGCGCAAGACGCGCTGTTGACGATTCTGAAAAATCTGGATGAGTTTCGCGGCGAAAGCAAATTCACCACGTGGGCATATCGCTTTGCCATCAACATGTCTCTGGTCGAAGCGCGCCGGCAGCGTTGGAAAAATCTTTCGCTCGACCGCATTTTGGAAAATTCCGAACTGCCCGATTTTCAATTTCAAGACAAAGAATCGCCTGACCCTGACCGCAGCGCGCAGCAGCAAGAAATTTGGGAGACCGTGCGCGAAGTGATTCAAAATGAATTGACAGAGCGACAGCGCGCTATTCTGACTGCTGTCGTGTTTGACGATGTGCCGGTGGATGTGGTGACCAAAGAATTTCGCATGAATCGCAACGCCGTGTACAAGATGGTGCACGACGCGCGCGTAAAATTGAAAAAGCGATTGGAAGATCGCGGTTTTGATGTGGGCGAAATTTTGAATTTGTTTGGAAGCACGCCTGCGCCGCGCATGGCATAGAATGTCAGGTCGGTATTCGTAAGCTTGAACCTGTTCCCTACACACAGACAGAGGTTGAGGTTATGCGTGTGACCCACATCAATCTGGATGCCTTTATGCTCAAAGTCGCGCGGACTCGCGAGGTCGAAGCGAGCTGTGACGATTGCGCCAAACATTCCGCTCGCTTGATCGAGGCGCTGATGCAAGGCAACGTCCAAGACCAAGAGCTGCTTGACATTTTGCATCATGTGTTGATGTGTTTGCCCTGCTCGCAAGAATTCCAGGTGCTGCACGATTGTGCGCGCATGGATGCAGAAGATTCGTGGCCCTCGATGGACGAGATGTGGAACCAAATTGACCAAGCCCAGTAAGAAATTTCTTTGTGTAATCACTCACAAGCGAATGGGTAAGACTCCTCCCAAAAAGCCGACCGTGATGTGAATTGACAAGGGTTGGGGTGCACAGCCACGGTACGGCTGGCTAGTTGGGCTACCTTCGCCATGGTCGCCTTCGGGTTTCAACCTCCTTTCCCCGATGCGTCATGGCGAAGGATTTTTTTGGCTAAAACCAAATTCCAAAATAAGGCGACTGCAAAGTCCCTTGACAAGGATATGTCATTTCGAACCCCTCAATCCTTCGGGGTAAACTCTGTGAGAAATCTCGTTTGTCACGAATGGTTGAGATTTCTCGCATCCGCTCGAAATGACAATTGGCGCGACTTTGCAGTTGCCTTGATTCCAAAACGGGTTGCTTGACAAGTTACAAAAACTGCATATAATACTGACGCATAATTTTGAGGCGAGCGGAAGCGATAGACTCCCGCTCGCCTCGCCATGAATCGAAAGCTTGTTTTGTCGTGCCGCGTGTCCGTACTGCCCAACCCATTCTCGCGCCGACGCTCATTGCAAACTTTGAAGGCTATCTCCAACGCGTCGAACTCGCCCCCGCTACCATCCGCAACTATTGCGCTGATGTGCGGGGTTTTGTGCGTTTTCTACAAAAAAATTTGAATGGACATACCCCTGCCATTCCGACCGCCCAAGACTTTGTGCGGTACCGCGAGCATCTGATTGACGCGACCGACCAATCACCCGCCACAATCAATCGTCGCTTGCAAGCCCTCCGTGGCTTTGGTCGTTTTTTACATGAAGCGGGATTCGCCGAGACAAATCCTGCTCAACCTTTACAACTTGTCACACATGGCACGGCGGAAAGCGCGCCGCGCGTGTTGGACGATGACGAAATCGCGCAATTGATTGTCGCCGTCCGCGCGGGAGCGCGCCGCAGTTTAATGCGTCGTGATTACGCCATCATCGAACTGATGCTGCAAGCCGGATTGCGCGTCAATGAAGTTGCGATGCTGAACATGCAAGACCTCGTGACGACGAACAATGGGATGCGACTGGTCATTCGCGGAACGGCAGAGCATCATTTTCGTCAAGTGCCATTGAGCGAAACGCTGGCGCGGGCATTGCGCGAATATCTTCAGGTGCGTCCGAGTTTGCCGGATGTGGATGCCGTTTTTTTGAGCCAGCAAGGCAAACCGCTTTCGACGCGTTCGATTCAACGTTTGGTCGAAGCGTACGCGAAAGCAGCGGAATTGTCAGATGTCAGCGCGTACAGTTTGCGTCACACCTGCGCGAAAAAATTATTGGACGAAAATTCGCCCGACCAAGTTGCAAAATGGTTGGGACATAAAAGTGTGGAAGCGCTGAGTAAATACAAATAGCAGAATATCTCGATGCCTAAATCCAATCCTAAGCCACAACATTCTACCCGCAAGAAAGAAAAAAGCGCTTACATCATAACCAGTGTGGGTAATAATGGGCATTTTCTTTTTGAAGATGGTGCAAACTATGAAACCTCAAATCGCCCGTTGAAGTTTCATCACAAGAATCTTTGGTTGTTTCAAGGCAATTCTCTTACCAGGCGTCTTTTTGAAAAAGAGTTTATTGATCTCATTGTAACATCGCCGCCCTATAATGTTGGCATTGATTACAATTCTAATAGTGATGAGATTTCATACGAAGACTATCTTGAATTCACCCAGCAGTGGATTTCAAATTGTTTTGCATAGAGCAAGCCCCAAGCTCGTTTTTTGCTGAACATCCCACTTGATAAGAACAAAGGTGGGAATCGGAGCGTTGGGGCTGACATTACAAAGATAGCTCAGCAAATTGGTTGGAAGTATCATTCAACAATTGTTTGGAATGAGGGAAATATATCGCGTCGAACAGCGTGGGGTTCTTGGCTCTCAGCGTCCGCACCATTCGTGATTGCTCCCGTTGAGCTAATTGTTGTTCTTTACAAAGAGCAGTGAAAAAAAACAGAGGGCACACGGAAATCCGACATCTCGAAAGATGAGTTCATGGCGTGGACAAATGGGGTTTGGACATTCAACGGTGAAAGTAAAAGACGCATAGGACATCCTGCGCCATTTCCTAGAGAGCTACCTCGTCGCTGCATCAAGCTCTTTAGCTTTGTTAATGATTTAGTCTTCGACCCATTTTGTGGGAGTGGTACTACCCTTATTGAGGCATATCTTAACAATCGAAAAGCAGTCGGTGTTGAACTGGATGACCATTACTGTCAAGTTGCAATAAACAGAATTTCCTCTGAAATAAATTTAGTTACAGATTGGGCGAACGAGTATGCCACAACATGAAATCACCCAAGAAGAACTTGTAAAAGAATTCTTTCTTAGAAATCCAAATCGAAGTATTCAACATCCAGAAGTCGTTGATTGGCTGGTTACTGAATATAGAAGACGAACCGGAAAGGTGTTTCGCGATCCCGATAGACAAATTCGGAAACTGAGTCAAGAGGGATTTTTAATTAAAGAGGGTAAGGGTGTCTATAGATATGACCCAGACTTTATTGAAAATCGCGAGCTAGAAGATTTTACACCTTTTTGAAAAAAAATTTCAAGCAAACGGAAACTGGCAAGAAGATGTTTATTCGACTTTACGATTTAGCAAAAGCAGAAAATGATGTTCAGTTAATGCAATTTTGTGCCTCCGTTCTCGAAGTTTTTGAACGATTCAATATTAATGGTCATATAAAGTGGAACCGCTGACAGCATAAACTTTAAAGGGGAAAAGATGGAAATCAAAGATTTTTCCGCGGTCCGTATTTCGCTCGCTTCGCCCGAGCAAATCAAAGCGTGGTCCCATGGCGAAGTGTTGAAACCGGAAACCATCAACTATCGCCGCCTGCGCCCCGAACGCGATGGACTGTTTGACGAACGCATTTTCGGTCCGACGCGCGATTGGGAATGTTACTGCGGCAAATACAAAAAAGTCCGCTACAAGGGAATGATTTGCGAAAAGTGCGGCGTACAGGTCGCACCTTCGCGCGTGCGCCGCGAACGCATGGGACACATCGAACTCGCCGCGCCCGTCGCGCATATTTGGTACACGCGCCGCGTGCCGTCGTATCTCGGCTTGCTGCTCGACGTTTCGCGCCGCAATCTCGACCGCGTATTGTATTTTGCCCAATACATCATCACCAACATTGACGAAGGCGCGCGCACCAAAGCTCTCAAAAAACTCGAAGAAGAACTCGACCACCGCATCGCCAAAGATACCAAATCGCTCGCGGACAAACTCGAAAAACGCGAGCTCGATTTGATGGAAGAAATCGAGAAACTCGACAAAAAGACGGAAACCGCGCTTGCCAAACTGGAAGAGAAACTTGCCGAAAAGACCGACGAGGTTGTTTCGCTCGGCAAGCAGTTGGAGCGCAAACTCGAAGACCGCGGCAAAGAAGTCCGCAAAGCGATTGTGTTTGAACCCACCGGCGAAGTGATTGTCGAAGAGGGCGAAGAAATCGCGCCCAAACACCGCAAGAAACTTGCCGAAGTGATGCAAGCGCACCTCAACGAAATCGAATCCGACATCAAGCAACAGCAAAAAGACAAACGCCTCGACGCGCAGGGCAGACGGGAAACGATGCAAGCCGATTTTGAAGAAGAAGCGGCATCGCTGCGCGGACAAATCGAGGACAAGGCGAACGCGCTGCGAAGTGAATTTGACCCGAAATTCGATGAGCTGCAAGCGATTGCGGTCAAAGAATTTTTGACCGAATCGCAGTACCGCGACCTTTCGGACAAATGGGGTCACGTGTTCAAAGCGGGCATGGGCGCGGAAGCGGTTTTGGAAATCGTCAAGCGCATGCAAATGGACGACATGGCAAAATCGCTGCGCCGCGAAATTCGCGGCACGCGTTCCAAGCAGCAGCGCAAAAAAGCCATCAAGCAACTGCGCGTCGTCGAATCGCTGCGTAAATCGCAGAACCGTCCCGAATGGATGATTCTCACCATTCTGCCGGTGATTCCGCCGGACTTGCGCCCGATGGTGCAGCTCGATGGCGGTCGTTTCGCGACGAGCGATTTGAACGACCTGTATCGCCGCGTCATTAACCGCAATAACCGCCTCAAGCGGTTATTGGAACTCGGCGCGCCCGAAGTCATTGTCAACAATGAAAAACGCATGTTGCAAGAAGCGGTGGATTCGTTGATTGATAATTCGCAGCGCGGCAAAGCCGTTTCACAGCGCGGGCAGCGCAAACTGAAATCGCTTTCCGATTTGCTCAAAGGCAAGCAAGGACGTTTTCGCCGCAACCTGCTCGGCAAGCGCGTGGACTATTCGGGACGCTCCGTCATCGTGGTCGGTCCGCATCTCAAATTGCATCAATGCGGTCTGCCAAAACAAATGGCGCTCGAATTGTTCAAACCGTTTGTGATGCGCAAACTTGTCGAAAACAATTTCGCGCACAATATCAAATCCGCGAAACGTCTCGTGGACCGCATGTCGCCCGAAGTGTGGGACGTGCTCGAAGACATCATTCAGGACCATCCCGTACTGTTGAACCGCGCGCCGACACTGCATCGCTTGGGCATTCAAGCATTCGAAGTGGTGCTGGTCGAAGGCAGCGCGATTCAAATTCACCCGTTGGTTTGCGCGGCGTTCAATGCAGACTTTGACGGCGACCAGATGGCAGTGCACGTTCCGCTGTCCGAGTCGGCAAAACAAGAAGCGCGCACGCTCATGTTGAGCGCGACCAATCTCTTGAAACCCGCGTCGGGCGAACCGATTGTGGAGCCGACCAAAGACATGGTGCTCGGCTGCTACTATCTCACAATGGACAAGCCGGAAAATCGTGGCGACGGCAAAGTTTTTGCCTCGTTCGAAGAAGTCGCGCTGGCGTACGAACTGGGTGCGGTGGACTTGCACGCAAAAATCAAAGTCAATTTCGTCAAGGGCAAGAAACGCGAATTGATTGACACGACGGTTGGGCGCGTCCTGTTTAACGAAATCTTTCCCGAAGAAATGCGCTTTGTGAATGACTTTCAGGACAAAAAGAAACTCAAAGAACTCGTCGCCCGCGCGTACCAAGTCGTCGGTCCCGAAGGCACTGCCGAAGTGGTGGACCGCATCAAAGATATTGGTTTCAAATACGCCACGCGTTCCGGTCTCACCATTGCGATTGACGACATTACCGTTCCCGAAAACAAGGACGAGATTGTCAAAGGCGTCGAAGACAAAGTCGCCGAAGTCGAAAAACAATACCGGCGCGGTCTCATTACCGAAGATGAACAGTACGTGAAAACGGTGGAACTTTGGACGGAAGCGACCGAAGAAATTACCGATGCGGTATCCAAATCGTTCGCGCAAGATTCACCCGTGCGCGTCATGGCAAACTCGGGCGCGACGAAAGGTGGTTTCACACCGCTGCGTCAATTGGCAGGGATGCGCGGTTTGATGGCTGACCCCGCAGGTCGCATCATTCCCTTGCCCATTACGTCGAATTTCCGCGAAGGGCTCACCGCGTTGGAATATTTCATTTCCACGCACGGCGCGCGCAAAGGTCTCGCCGACACCGCGCTGCGCACGGCAGACGCGGGCTATCTCACGCGTCGCCTCGTGGACGTGGCGCAAGATGTCATCATTAACGAAGAAGACTGCGGCACGCACGCGGGCATTTGGCTTTCCGCCGATTCCAAAGAACGCACCGGCGAAGGATTTGAAGAACGCGTGGTGGGACGCGTCACCGCGAGCGCGGTGCCGAATCCCAAGACGGGCGAAGTCATCGTCAACGCGGGCGAACTCATCACCGAAGCGCATTGGAATCAAATGAAACCGGCGGGCGTTGACCGTGTGTTCGTACGCAGTCCATTGACCTGTGGTGCGCGGCATGGTCTGTGCGCGAAATGTTATGGACGCGATTTGGCGCGCGGCGGTCTGATTCGCATTGGCGAAGCGGTTGGCGTTATCGCCGCGCAATCCATCGGCGAACCGGGCACGCAGCTCACACTCCGCACGTTCCACACGGGCGGCGTCGCAGGCGCAGACGACATCACGACGGGTCTCCCGCGTATTGAAGAACTTTTCGAAGCGCGCGACCCGAAAGGTCAAGCGTTGATTGCCGAAATTGACGGCACCGTCGAAATCGCCATCGAAGATGGTCAGCGCGTCATCAAAATCGTCGCGACCAAGACCGAGAGCGACGAATATGAACTACCGCCTCACACCAAAGCGCTGGTCAAAGACGGCGATTTCATTGCGCGCGATGATGTGTTGTTCCACGACAAGGACGATAACGAAGTTTACGCGGCGAACGAGGGCCAAGTCGTTCGCGAGGGTCGCACGTTGTTCGTGCGCCGCGAAACGCGCGAAGAAAAAACGTACGAAGTCGCCGCCGCCGCGCGTGTGCGTGTGGGCATCGAAAACGGCGCACATGTCAACGCAGGAGACCAACTCACCGAAGGTCCGAAAAATCCACATGATATTTTGCGGATTCTCGGACGCGATGCGGCGCAGATTTATCTGGTGGAAGAAATTCAGCGCGTGTACCGCTCACAAGGTGTGAACATTAACGACAAGCATATCGAAATGATTTTGCGTCAAATGTTCCGCCGCGTGCGCGTGAAATCCACAGGCGATACGGATTTCCTGCCCGGTCAATTGGTTGACCGCCTCGCCTTTGAAGACGTGAACGAAAAAATCACCGAAGCGGAAGGCATTCCCGCCACCGCACAGCCGATTCTTTTGGGCGTGACGAAAGCGTCACTTTCGACAGATTCGTTCCTGAGTGCGTCGTCGTTCCAACACACCATCAGCGTCCTTTCGCAAGCGGCGATTGAAGGCAAGCGCGATGACTTGTATGGTTTGAAGGAAAATGTCATCATCGGCAAGTTGATTCCTGCGGGCACCGGTTTCCGCCAACGCACCCGCGCGGACATTGCCGAAATGAAAATCGGCACAATGGGTCGTCTCGGGCACAAACTCGATGAGGACATTCGCCTTGAAGATGAAGAACTCGCCGAAGTAGAAGCGCTCGACGAAGAATTGATTGGCGAAGTGGATACCGAACTCGAAGAAGCGCCCGAATCCGAAGTCGAAGGCGAAGACATTGTCGCCGGTGTCGAGGAAGTGGAAGAAGAAGCGGAAGAAGCCGAAGAAGAAGCGGAAGAGGAAGAAGAACTCGACCTCGACGAAGACAATTCGCTCGAACTCGATGATGACGACACAGAGGATGAGGAAGAAGAAGAGGAAGAAGCGGAAGCAGAGTAGAGATTGGAAATTGGATATTGCAAGTCAGAAAAGGGGCGGCAGGAAACTGTCGCCCCGATTCTTTTACTTGGACCAAACAGTGTTTGCATGATAGCAGTGTTTTTTGCGACCCAATCAAGGATAGTTGGAGTGAATACAGGCGTGGATGTAAAAGTTTCGGTTGGTTTCGGAGTTGGGGTGTACGTCGCAGTTGGGCTCGGTGAAGACGTACTTGTTGGTACGTGAATGACGACGATGTTGCTGTTGCTGGCAATGTTGCAAGAGTTGGTTTTGGTGCAACTGCACAGGCAGAGAACAAGAAAAAGAAAGCCAAAAAGAGAATCTATTTCATTTCAACCTCATGCTATAATCTTGTTCGTGAAACTCACTGACATTGCTGACAGCATTGCAATTGACCCACGAAAATTAACACAGTACGCGCTCAATCCCGATTCACTGTATGGCAAACACAAAGCACTTGTCTTTGAACGTGCATTGGGAATCACTCTCAAAAATTATAACGTCCTCGTCGCTCAAATCGAAACCCAAATTGAAAATGCAGAATTGAGTTTCCACAGTGCGGACGAATTTGGTAAAAGATATTTTGGGGATTTAGAAGTTACTGGCATTGAAGGAAAACGCGCAACTGTACGAACGGGATGGTTTATTGCAGGCGGTACTCGAGTCGCGCAACTCGCGACGATTTACGTGAAAAAGAGGTAAGCGCTATGACAGATATTGGCGATGTAATTGAACTTGTCGTAGATATTCCAAACGAAAACTTGCGCGCCGGCATGCAGGGGACGATTGTTCATCAACACACCGACAAGGCATTTGAAGTCGAGTTCGTTAACCAAGAGGGTGAAACTCGTGCGTTGTTAGCGCTTGACACATCACAGTTCATCGTTGTATGGCAGGCGGCAACAAAGAAATGGGTGCCACTTGCCGAACGCGCGGCACTTCTCGTTGCTATCCTACCCGACGAAGCGGCGCAAGAGGTTGTTGACTTTGCGCGGTTTTTGAAAACGCGCCAAAACGAAAAACTCCCTATTTGAAACAAACCAATAAGCGAGCCGCAAAATTTGCGGCTCGCTTTTTCTATAATCCTCCCACTATCACAATCGTCCCCGTTGGTTTCTCTACGCCTTGACGCGGCTCTATCGTTACGCCCCAGCCCTTGAAATTTTCAACCTTGTCCCTCGCGTTCACCAACACAGTGTTCGTGCCATCGGCATTCACTGTGAACACATCGGAGGGCTGTGGCTCGCCGCCGCGAAAGAACCAAAATTCATATCCCTTGTCGGAGGGCAGAGATGCCAAGCCCCCAACCTTTAATACCGCGCGCGATTGCCCCGGCACCATATACATTTCGCCCCACGCATCTGGCGCGTCGGGTGTGCCCGCCAACGAAATTTTTTGCACAAGCGGGTCATTCATAATGGAAGCAATCGCTTGTTGTTCCGGTGATTCAAGATTCTGCAAAACCATCCAGCCGCCAATTGCCAACAGCGCGACAAGCGCTAATACGGCGAATGCGAAAACGGGTTGCGCGAACCATGCGCGACGCGCGGTTTGTTTCATTGCGCGCTGCGGTACGTGTGCCGCGTGGTTTTGCGCGAGGTCAGCGTCCACGCGCGCAAACAATTTCAGTTTCGTTTCCTGTGACGGTTCAACCGGCGCGACCGAAAACGGCAATGTGTTGACCGCTGCCTGTTCTTGGCGCAGCGATTTGCGACATGCCGCGCATTCGCTCAAGTGCGCTTGTACCTGCTTGCGCTCGGCGTCGCCAACCGCGCCCAGCGCATACATTGAAATCAATTCTTGAAAATACTCGTGCGATACCATTTCGCGTTCCAATTTTGCTCAATCCCCACAACAACTTGTTTATGCTTGGTCCAACTGCCACGCCGTTAAATTCTCGCGCAACTTTTGCAGCGCGAGCCGCGCTCGCGTATGAATTGTTCCAATCGGTTCATTCAAACGCGCCGCAATTTCTTGATGCGTCAATCCTTCAAAATAGGCGAGTTCAATCACATTCCGTTGCGCGTCGGGCAAGCCGGACAACGCCAAACGCACCTGTTCCCCCGTAACCCTTGCAAGCGCCGCTTCTGCCACATCCGCCCCGGGGTCCGGCAATTCCAAAATCATTTCGTCTTCTACATCAGTCGAAAGCGGATTCGGACGGACACGACGGCGGCGCAGTTCGTCAATCGCCAGATTATGCACAATCCCAAACAGCCATGCGGTAAATTGGCCGCGTTGTAATTCAAATTGCGCCGCGCGCTTCCACACGCGCCAAAAAGCTTCCTGGACAATTTCTTCGGCAGCGTTCCGTTCGCCCAACATTTTGAGCGCGAGTCCCATCGCTGCTGCCGCATAGCGCTCGTACAATTCTTCCAGCGCGCGTTTGTCCTGACGCGCGACGCGCGCCATCAACTGCGCGTCGGTCAACGCGTCAGCGCCCATGCGAAGGGGCGTCACCGCCGCGCTCGTCATCGCGGCGGTCGCCGCGAGCGATGACCAGAGTGCAGTAATCACGTTCTATTAATCTACGTAACACCATCTACCCCAAATGTATGGACCGCTTGCCCATTTACAATTCGGTCACTACAGGAATGACCATCGGTCGCCGCCGCGTAGATTTATACAAGTATTCGCCAAGACTTTGTTTGAGAGTCGCACTGAGCCCCGTATCATGCGCGCTTTCGGTGACGGCATCGCGAATCACTTGTTTCGCGCCCTCGATGATGCTTTCTGCTTCGGGATTATAGACAAAGCCGCGCGTTTCAATCTCAGGACCAAAGACAATTTCGCCCGTGCGCATGTCAATCCCCAACATGGCGATAAAGAAACCATCTTGCGCGAGATGATGGCGGTCGCGCAAAACCACACTGCCAATGTCTCCTACGCCGATGCCGTCCACCAATACATCCGCCGCGCTGACCTCCTCGCGCAGCACATGTCCCTTGCCGCCCACATCAAATTCGACAACATCGCCATTTTCGATAATGAACACATGGTCGCGGCGATAGCCGAGTGATTCTGCCAAACGCCCGTGAATGACCAAATGCCGATATTCGCCGTGTACGGGAATAAAATATTTCGGGCGCACAAGGTTGAGCATCCACTTTTGTTCTTCTTGACTCGCATGTCCCGAAACATGCACGTCGAGAAAGCGGTCATAGTACACCGTTGCGCCTTCGCGGAACAAATTGTTGAGCGTCTTGTTCACCATTTCTTCGTTGCCCGGAATCGCGCTCGAAGAAAGAATCACCGTATCGCCGGTTTTCAATGTCACCTGCTTGTGCTCACGATTCGCCATCTTGGTCAACGCGCTCGTCGGTTCCCCTTGCCCGCCGGTACAGACAATCAAAATTTCCGAATCGCTGTAATCGTCCAGCTCGTCCGCGCGAATGAAACGATTGGGGTCGGCTTGGAGATAACCCAACTCGACCGCCATTTTTACATTGTCCTGAATCGAGCGCCCGATGACGCACACTTTGCGTTCAAACCGCTTTGCCGCGTCAATCGCCTGCTGAATGCGCGAGATGTTGGAAGCGAACGTGGCGACCAGAATACGTCCGTCTGCCAACGCAAACACGCGCGCAAAGGTATCTTGAATCACTTGCTCGCTCGGCGTATGTCCGGGCGAATCGGCATTTGTACTGTCGCTCAATAATGCCAGAACGCCGCGCGCGCCCAGCTCTGCGATTTTTGCAAAATCCGTCATCTCGCCGTCCACCGGATTCGGGTCAAATTTGAAATCGCCCGAATGCACAATCGTGCCGAGCGGCGTCGTAATTGCCATGCCCACGCCATCGGGAATGGAATGACTCACGTGAAACGTTTCAATAGTGAATGGTCCTACCTGAAACGTATCCCGTTCTTGAATGACGTGAATCGTCGCGTCGCGCACCTTGTTCAATTTCAATTTCACTTGAATCAAACCGGCGGTGAGTTTGGTCGCATACAGCGGAACATTGAGGCGCGGCAGAACATACGGCAGCGCGCCAATGTGGTCTTCGTGTCCGTGCGTGATGATGATGCCCAAAACTTTGTCTTGATGTTCGAGCAGGTAGGAAATATCGGGGATGACCAAATCCACGCCGAGCATGTGCGATTCAGGAAACATCATGCCGGCGTCAATGACAAGAATGGCGTCATCGTATTCGAACGCCGTCATGTTCTTGCCAATTTCGCCAACCCCACCGAGGGGAATAATGCGGAGCGTATTAGTCATTTCGAGACAATAGGACGAATGACGAATTATTTTTTGTTTCGTCTCGAGTCCTGCGTCTTGCGTTTTTTCAAAACATTCTGAGTTGTTCTGCGGGCGGGTCCTTTTGTGGTGCGGGTTGCGGTGCCGACACGCCCGCGTCGGCTTTTTTTGATTCTTGAATGTACGTCGGCAATTTCTTGAAATCTTCAATCAACACTGGTTTCAAATTGATGTTGTGCAGCGCGGCGGCAGGATGAAACATGGGCACCACCATCAAATGACCAAACCGTTTGGCTTTGCCGTGAATCGCTGAAATTTTTTCATTCGGAAACCAACGCGCCATCGCAAAGCGGCTGATGGTCACAATCACGCGCGGTTGAATCAATTCGATTTGTTGGTCCAGCCACGGGCGACATGCTTCGATTTCTTCAGGCAGCGGGTCGCGATTGTTGGGCGGACGATGTTTGACCACATTCGTAATAAAAATATCCGAGCGCTTGAGATTGATGTGCGCCAACAGTTCATCCAAAAATTTTCCTGCCGCGCCCACAAAGGGACGTCCCTGCTGGTCTTCATGGAACCCGGGACCCTCGCCAATCATCATAATCTCGGCATTGGCAGGTCCCTCGCCCGGAACGCCTTGGGTCGCCGTTTTATATAGAGGACAGCGCGTGCAGGCACGCACCTGTTCCGCAATCGCATTCAATTCGTCGCTTTTGTTTGACATTGCTTTTCCCTCGTCAAGATTGCGCGCATTATACTCCAAAATGAAACGCGCATTTTCAATACGGGTCGTTTCGGATAGTAACGGACTTTTTTTTCACTTGCGGCGCAAATCACTTGAAAGCGCGCGCGGCTTGTGTTATCCTGCGTGAGCACACGCGGCTTGTACCAGAACCCTACCGCACGCCGTACCAAACCTGTATCGGATGAGGCAAAAATGAAACGAGTTCTCTTTTTCTTGCTCTTGGGCGCGCTGTTGCTTACGACCGCAGCGCCTTTTGTTGCGACCACACACGCGGCGGGACCCGAATGGGTCATCGTCAATCCCGGCGACACGCTCTTTTCCATCGCCGCGCGCTATGGTGTTTCGGTTGAACTCTTGATGCGCGCCAACAATTTACCCAATGCCAACTTTGTCTATTCGGGACAACGCTTGTTGATTCCCGACCCGTTGATGATTTTGGAGCAGCCCGCGCAAAATGTTTCCGTCAACGCGCCCGCGAGTGTTGCCTCCATCGCGCAAGGCAACCCGAGCGCGGTGTACTATACCGTAAGTCCGGGCGACACACTTGCCGCGATTGCGCAACGGTACGGCGTTTCCATCGCCGCGATTGCCCAAGCAAATAATCTAACGAACTGGAATTTTGTTTGGTATGGACAGCGGCTCGTCATTCCCGGCGCGAACATGCCTGCGCCCGCGCCCGCACAGCCCGTTGCCCCCCCCCCTGCCGCGCCGGTGGCAGCTGCACCCGCGCCCGCGAACGCGCCGACGGATGGGAAATGGATTGATGTGAATGTTTCCAATCAGACCATCACCGCATACGAAGGCAGCGTCGCCATCAAAACGATTCTCGTTTCCACCGGGTTGCCGCGCACGCCCACCGTTTTGGGCACCTATAAAATTTTGTCCAAATATCCCGCCGTGCGAATGACGGGCGGCACACCCGGCATTGATTATTATGACTTGCCCAACGTGCCGTACACCATGTTTTTCTTTCGCGGCTATGCGATTCATGGAACGTACTGGCACAATAATTTTGGACATCCGATGAGTCACGGTTGCGTCAACTTGCCCACCACTGAAGCGAAATGGTTTTACGAATGGGCGCCCATCGGAACGCCGGTGGTAACACATCTCTAACGGTTTCAAAAAAAAGCGGACGGCGAGTTCATCACGAACTCGCCGTTTTTTTGATTGTTGCGAAAATTTCATTCTTGATTCAAAATCAAACGCCGCGCCCGGCACGTATCTCTGGCGCGACGGTTTATGAAAACAACTATGACTGGAAGCGAACACGAACGCGCCCGCGAAAACCAAGCAATGTTCGCGCGCATTGCGCCGCGTTACGATTTGATGAATCGCCTGATGACGGCAGGCATGGATATGAGTTGGCGGCGCGAATTGATTGAACGCGCCGCGCTCCAAGCCGGTGCGCGCGTGTTGGACATTGGCACCGGCACCGGCGACCTCGCACAACAAGTGTCGGCGCGTTGTCCGCAGTGTGTGGCAATCGCTTCGGACTATACGTTCGAAATGATGAATACGGGCAGGCGAAACGGACGCACGCTGAATTTCAACGCGGCGGACGCGCTGCATTTGCCTTTTCCATCCGATACCTTTGACGCGGTGGTTTCGGGCTTTTTGCTGCGCAACGTCACCGATTTGGAGCGCGCGCTGCGCGAACAATTTCGCATTTTGAAACAAAGCGGACGCTGGGTCGCACTCGATACGACGCGTCCCGAAAAAAATCTCTTGACGCCGTTCATCCAATTTTATTTACAGCGCATCATCCCCGCGCTCGGAAAATACATCGCAGGACAAGGCGACGCGTACGGGTACTTGACGCGTTCCACCCAAAATTTTTTGCGCGCCGAAGAATTGGCGAACCTCGCGCAGCGCGCGGGTTTTCGCGAGGTCGGCTTTGCGCGAAAAAATTTTGGCACCATTGCAATTCATTGGGGGATGAAATAACAAACCATTCACGCGGCTCTGGAATCCGTAATCCGTCTGTATTTTCCGCGTTTATCCGCGTTCATCCGCGTCCTATTACAAACATGGTTGCCTCTTCCACAAAATCTCCACTCGAAATTTGGTGGCTCGCGATTCGCCCGCGCACGCTGCCCGCCGCCGCCGCACCCGTACTAGTGGGTTCCGCGCTCGCGTTCTATCAAAACGCGTTTCAATTTTTTCCCGCGCTCGCCGCGTTGCTCGGCGCGCTGCTTTTGCAAATCGGTGCGAATCTGGCGAACGATGTGTTCGATTTCAAAAAAGGCGCGGACACACACGAACGTTTGGGTCCGCCGCGCGTGACCCAGTTGGGACTGCTCACGCCGAATCAAGTTCTAATTGGCATGGGCGTTACGTTCGCGCTTGCCGCGCTCGTCGGTCTCTATTTAATTTATGTTGGCGGCTGGGTCATCTTGCTCATCGGGGGCTTGGCAATCATCAGTGCCATTGCGTACACGGGCGGACCCTTTCCGCTCGGTTATCATGGGCTGGGCGAAATTTTTGTGTTTTTATTTTTTGGACTTGCCGCAGTATGTGGAACGTATTTTGTGCAAGCGGGAACCGTAACGCCGCTCGTGTGGATTTCGGCTGTTCCCATCGGCTTGCTCGCCGTCGCCATCCTCGTCGTCAACAATCTCCGCGACCTTGACACGGACCGCGCGGCAGGCAAGAAAACGGTGGCAGTCCGCATCGGCGCGGCGCAAACGATTCGCGAATACGCGCTGCTCGTCGCGTTGGCGTTCGCGATTCCACTGCTGTTGTTCGCGACGAATTTTGAATTGGTGTGGCTCGTGCTTGTTTACGCGGCGGTTCCGTACGCGCTGCGAATCTATCGCATCGTCAAAAACGAACACGGCCGCGCGCTAAACGCCGCGCTCGGCGGCACGGCACAGTTGGAATTTATCTATGCACTTTTATTCGCGTTGGGACTCGGTCTCGCGCGCGTCTTGTAATTCGGCGCGTTCGCGCAGCACATTTCGCAACAGCTTGCCCGAAGCATTGCGCGGCAAATTTTCCACAAAAACAAATCGCGTCGGAATTTTATAGCGCGCCAATCTCTCGGCGCAAAACATTTTCAATTCGTCCGCGCTCACACCACCCAATTCGCGCACAACACAATACGCCATCGGCGTCTGCCCCCACGCGGCGTCCTCCACGCCGACCACTGCCGCGTCCAAAAGCGCGGGATGCGCGCGCAGAACATTTTCAATTTCGGCGGGATAAATATTCTCGCCGCCCGACACAATCAAATCCTCACGCCGCGCGACAACGTATAAAAAGCCCTCCTTGTCCAAATATCCCAAATCGCCCGTGTGAAACCAACCTTCGCGAAACGCGCGCGCCGTCCCTTCCGCATCCTCTGCATATTCCTTCATCACCGTCGCGCCGCGTATCAAAATTTCTCCAACGTTCTCGCTCGCTTCATGCTCAATCTTCAATTCCACGCCAAACAACGGCATCCCCGCCGAACCCAATTTTCCCAACACATCATACGGCGCGAGCGTCGCCACTTGAGATGCCGCTTCTGTCAAGCCGTACGTTTGCACCACAGGCACATTTTTTTCCGCGCAGCGTTCCAATAAATTTTTCGGCGCAGGTCCACCGCCCAACAGCACACAGCGCAGCGTTGACGGAAAATCTTGCTCACCGCGCGCGTCGAGAACGCGCTGCAGCATCGTACTCACCAACGAAACAATCGTAACGCGTTTTTCGTCGAACGCGCGATTCACTTGCGCCGCGTCAAACGATTCATGCAGCACCACCGGATTTCCATAAATCACGCTTCGCAGCAAAATCGCCAGCCCGCCGATATGAAACAATGGCAAACACGCGAGCCACACATCGTCATCATGCAGTCCGAGATTCAACGCGGAAGCAATGGCATTGTGCCAATGATTTGCGTACGTCAACACCGCGCCTTTCGGTTTGCCCGTAGTGCCGGAAGTGAAAAGAATCGCGTGGGGAGATTGGAGACTGAAGACTAGAGATTCAGCGCGAATGTTCGTAGAGACGTTTCGCTGAAACGTCTCCGCCCACGAAAGCGCGCGCAAATCGCCAATTGTTTGCGCCACCTTCATCGCCAGTTGTTCGTTTGCATCATCATGAATCAAAACCCGCGCGTGAAGGTGATTCAATTGCCATTCGATTTCGTTCGCCACCAAACGCGTATTGATTGGCACAAGCACCGCGCCAATGCGCGCGAGCGCGTGTACGAGAAACACATACGCGTCGCTGTTTCGCATCAGCACCGCAACGCGCATTTTTTCTGAAATTCCATGCGTGACGAGTTGCGCGGCGATTTCATTCACGCGTTCATTCAATTCGCGGAACGTCCAAAATTCATTTCCAAAAAACAACGCGATCCGTTCGGGTGAACGCATCGCGCGTTGGGCGAGCCAATCTTGCATCGTCATCGCGTAGGTAAGGCGACTGCAAAGTCCCTTGACAAGGATATGTCATTTCGAACCCCTCAATCCTTCGGGGTAAACTCTGTGAGAAATCTCGTTTGTCACGAAAGGTTGAGATTTCTCGCATCCGCTCGAAATGACAATTGGCGCGACTTTGCAGTTGCCTTGTCGCGTAGGGGCGAAGCATTGACAGGCGCGCTTGGGAATGTCAATGCTTCGCCCCTACAACCACCGTTCGATTACGGTAATCGCGGAAATTTTCCAAAATCAGGTTTTCGTTTTTCCAAAAACGCGTTCTTGCCTTCTTGCGCCTCTTCACTCAAATAATACAACAACGTCGCATCGCCCGCGAGCTGCTGCAAACCCGCGAGTCCGTCGGTGTCTGCGTTGAACGCGGCTTTTAACAAACGAATCGCCAGCGGACTCTTTTCCAAAATTTCGCGCGCCCACTGCACCGCTTCCGCCTCCAAATTTTCGAGCGGCACAACCGTATTTACCAAACCCATTTCCAACGCCTGCTGCGCGTTGTATTGACGGCACAAGTACCAAATCTCGCGCGCCTTTTTGTGACCGACGATGCGCGCCAAATACCCCGCGCCGTAACCGCCGTCGAAACTTCCCACCTTTGGACCCGTCTGTCCAAAAATCGCGTTCTCTGCCGCAATCGTCAAATCGCAGACAACATGCAAAACATGTCCGCCGCCAATCGCGTAACCCGCAACAACCGCAATCACAGGTTTCGGAATCACGCGAATCAAGCGCTGCAAATCCAAAACATTCAAGCGCGGAATTTTATCTTCGCCGACGTAACCGCCTTTGCCGCGCACCGCTTGGTCGCCGCCCGAACAAAATGCTTTGTCGCCCGCGCCCGTAAAAAGAATCACGCCCGTATTCGCATCATCGCGCGCGTGCGTGAACGCGTCCAACAATTCCTTGACGGTCAACGGACGAAACGCGTTGCGCCGCGCGGGGCGATTGATTGTAATTTTCGCAATCGCTTCGTCCGCCGCGTGTTCGTACAAAATATCGGTATATTCTTTAATGGGTGTCCACTGGATTGACATGAAAAAATGGAGACTAGAGATTAGAGACTAGAGATTGTTCAGTCTCCAACCTCCAATCTCTAGTCTCTAGTCTCTTTTTAGAAATTCCAAAACGATATGGTCAAACATTTCGCGTTGTTCAAGATGAACCGTATGCCCTGCATCCTCAACCATTTTCAATTCCGAGTTTGGCATCGCGTTCGCCATCTCGTGCGCAATCTCGGAAAATTTTTCGTCGAGTTGTCCTGCGATGAGCAGTGTTGGAATTCGAACGCTCGGCAATACATTCCACAACGACGCTTGCACGCCCACGCTCAAGCCGCGCAAGCTGTTCGCCAAACCTTGCGCGTTGTTTTGCAGACGCTGTTGTTTCAATCGTTCCCGTACATCTTGCGGCAAACGCGCTTGTGTTGCAAACAACGGGAGATTTGTCCACGCCTCGACAAATTTTTCAATTCCCTCGCGCTCGATTTTTTCCGCTAACTCTGCATCACTCGCCGCGCGCGCGTTTCGTTCCGCCGCATCTTTTAAACCTGGCGACGCGCTTTCCAAAATCAATTTTTTCACGCGTTCGGGATACGCGTTTGCAAAATGCAGCGCGACGCGTCCGCCCATCGAATAGCCTAATAAATCCGCGCTAGCAATTTCCAACTCGTCCAAAATTTCGCGCAAATCGGCGACACACCATTCCATACGATACCGCAGCGCGTCACGCGGCGCGTCCGATTTTCCATGCCCCAAAAAATCTATCGCGACAATTGAAAAATGATTTTCAAAAACAGAAATCTGTTCGCGCCAATTTTCGATGCTGCCTGTAAAGCCATGCAAAAGAACAAGCGGCTCGCCCTGCCCCGCGCGCTCGATGTTGTATTCAACTCCGTGTATTTTCAGTCGCATGAATTTTTGGGATTACTTTAATCTGCGTAGGCAGGTTTCGTGTCCGTGTTGCTGCGAATTCTATTCGCCACCGCCTTCCACACCGCGCGGTGCATCGTCACATTCGTCTCGCGATTCGTTTTCACTTGCACAATATCCAAACCAGCTCGGGACAAACTCTCTTTTACCGCCGCGCGGAATTCATCCCAACTTGTCGCGCTAACAAAATGCGCATCATACAATTTTGCCGCGTGTTCAAAATTCAAACCGTGCGGCGTTCCAAACAATTGTTCAAAATGTTTCGGATATGCCGCTTGGGGCAAGAACGAAAAAATTCCGCCGCCGTCGTTATTCAACAAAATAATCAACGCGTTCAATTTATGCAATTTCGCCGCGAGCAAACCATTCAAGTCATGGTACAACGCGAGGTCGCCAATGACCAGCACCACTTTTTCACGACCCGCCGCGCCCGCACCCAATGCAGTGGAAACGACGCCGTCAATTCCATTCGCGCCGCGATTGGCAAGAAATCGAATCCTGCGCGCGTTGGATGGAAAAAAAGTATCCATGTCGCGCACAGGCATACTGCTGCTCGCAAAAAAGGTTGTCCCGTTCGGCAGCAGTGCTGCAAGTTCCGCAAACACGCGTCCTTCAAAAAATTCGTCGTAGGTTCCGAGTTGCGCGCTGATGGCGGATTTCGTTTGCGCGTTGATATTTTGCCATTCCGTCAGCCACGCGGATTTTTGACGCGGCGCAGAAATTTTTTCCGCGAGCGCATTGCAGAACACCATCGCGTCACTCCGAACCATCTCGCTCGCAATGTGCGCGGGTTCATTCCAATTCGCATCGTCAATCAAAATTTGGCGGGCGTTCGCGTGCTGCTGCAAATACTGTAACACGGGTTTCGAGGTTGGAATGGCGCCAAAACGCACGACGATTTCGGGCGCGAGTCGTTGCGCCATTTTTGTATCGCGCAAAAACGCGTCATACGCATCCATCACATTTTCGCGGCAGTGTTCGCCACAGCGCACTTGAGATAACGGGTCAGCAAGAATCGGATAGCCCAACACATTCGCTAGTTCCGTTACTGCGTTAGGAAATTGCGCGTCATTTTGCATCCCCGCCACAATCAAGCCGCGTTCGTGTTGTGCGAGCGATTGCGCGAGGTTCGAAATGATTTTTTCATCAGGAACATTTTTCGCGCGCGAGATTTCGACAAATGCTTTCCCCTCCGCGCGTCCGAAATACGCGTCGCGTTCGGCGTCGCTCACCGTGATTTCCACAGGCAGCGGCATGAGCGGTTCACGAAACGGCATATTGAAATGTACAACGCCTGCCGGACTCGCTTGCGCTTGGGCAGCCGCGCGCCCCGCCATCGTCCGCGCATAAGAAAGCATTTCCGCGTTTGCTTCGGGCAGCGCGATTTCCGCAAACCATTTCGCGTACGCGCCATACATTTTGATTTGGTCAATCGTTTGCGGCGCGCCCGTATCGCGCAGTTCAGGCGGACGGTCCGATGTCAGCACAATCAATGGGACACGCGCCGCGTGCGCTTCGACGACGGCGGGGAAAAAATTCGCGGCAGCCGAGCCCGATGTACAAACGAGCGCGACCGGCGCGCGTGATGCTTTAGCGAGACCGAGCGCAAAAAACGCACACGCGCGTTCGTCCAAATGCATCCACAGTCGAATGTTTTTGTTTTCCGCAAACGTGAGCGCCAACGGCGTGGAACGCGAGCCGGGGCAGACGCAAACATTCTGCACGCCGGCGCGCGCCAATTCGTCCACAAATGCGCGGACGTACAACCACGTAATATTTGCGTGCGAAAGAGTCATAGATTTCTTGCGATTAGAAATCGCAGCAACAAAAAGCGAAACGTCCCTACGGACGTTAGTCTGCGTTGCGATGAGTTTGTTCGCGATTTGAAATCGCAGCAACAGAAACGCGAAACATCCCTACCGACGTTAGTCTGCGCAGGCAGACTTGGCGCCCTTGTTGTGGCGAATTTATTCGCCCAACGCCGCCAACATCGGCTTGATTTTCAATTCCGATTCCGCATACTCGCGCGCCGGGTCTGACGCGGCAACAATCCCGCAGCCCGCAAACAACGTCGCGCGATTTTTCCGCAACAGCGCGGAACGAATGGCGACAACAAATTCGCCTTCCGCGCGTTCATTCATCCAACCGACCGCGCCGGCATACCACCCGCGCTCCAATTTTTCATTTTCGCGCAGCCACTGCATCGCCGCCGCGCGCGGGCGACCGCCGACAGCCGGCGTCGGATGCAAACGCTCCACCAAATCCAAAATGGAATTGCCCTGCGCGAGCGTGCCGTTAAAGCGCGTGACCAAATGTTGAATGCTGCCTAATTTCAAAAGCGTTGGCGCCGCGCTCATTTGCAGTTGCACACATGTATCGCCCAACACTTCGCGCATCGCGCGCACAACAATTTCTTGTTCGTTGCGGTCTTTGGCGCTGGCGAGCAATTCTTCGCCAAATTGTTTATCTTGCGCGGGCGTCGCACCGCGCGGCATGGAACCCGCCAGTCCCATCGTTTCCAATTTGCCCGCGCGCACGCGCACCAATTGTTCGGGGGTCGCGCCGAGAAAAGCGTCCTCGCCGCGCGCAAATGCGAATTGATACGTGCCCGGCGCGTGCTGTGAAAAATAGCGCAAGGCACGCGCGGAGTGAAAATCCCGCGCCCCGCGCAATTCGACCGCGCGCGCGACGACAACTTTTTCCAGCTGCTCGCGTCGGATGGCTGCAATGGCACGCGCGACAATCTTTTGCCATTCGTCCGCACTCACCAATTCGCGCGCCTCCGCCTCGAGCGCATGGGCGCGCACGCGCGGAAATGACGGCGGAATATTTTCAAGCGCTCCCGCAAATTCATCGAGCGCGAGCGCGTCAAACGTCACGTCCGCATCGGCGTCCACCACCACATTGCGCGTGAGCCAAAATTCATTGTTCGTTTTGGTGTAAAGCAATTTCGGGAGCACCAACCGCGCGTGCGGAAAATTCTGCCACTGCGCCGGAGTTGGATTTTGCGCGTCAAAAGCGAAACCGCCCAGCACCAGAGGACCCACGCCCGGCAAGCCGCGTGAGCCCTCTATCATCGCTCCTGCCAACAAATAGCGCCAGTCAGCTGCCGCTTGCCGGAACCGCAGCGACTCAACGGTATCTATGGCGTGAGCAACGCCCAAACCGACGAGCGTGAGCTCGGCATCGGGCTGTGCCCAGAATGTGCGCGCGTTCGTCAACTCTGCCGCGCGGTCAAAAAGGGATATCGGTTCAAATTCAGAAATGCGTTCCGACACACTCACCAGAATCGGTTTGCTCAAACGTACGGCTTGCTCTATCCCACGTCGCAGCGCCAGCGCGAACTCATCCGTCCGCGTTTCCTGATAAATCATTTCCATTCCATCTCTTTGTGAATTTTATTACAATCTTGTTTCATTATACCACTTGTGTCAATTGTCACACATTCCAAAACAATTACGTTCAAAACACCCTTGCGGAATGTCTGCGCGGGGCGCAAAAAACGCGCCGAACCGCAAGAATTCGACGCGGTGAAAAGTGCGGGGCAATGGCTCAACCGCCGTACAAAACAAGCCGCTGCCCGTTCACTCCATGAGCGGCATCACTCAACAGATAAAGCAGCGCGGCAGAAATTTCTTCGGGTGTGCTCCATTCCGCGTTGCTCGGCGTCGGCGCGGTATCGCGTTCGTGCTTGGCATCAATTGCCTTGATGACAACGATGTTCGCCGTGACACCCGTGCCTTTGAGTTCTTGCGCCAAACCGAGCAGGAGCGCTTCTTGCGCCGCTTTGGCTGACGCGTAGGCGGCGCGATTCGGCTGCGGGGACAAACTGTTGGGCGGCGACACGGTCGCGATTCTGCCCCAACCATTCGTGAGCAAGAGCGGCACGAACGCTTGCAAAAGATGAAATGTCGTCCAGACGTGTTGGTCAAACATATCAGACAAATTTTGTGGCGCCAATTCCACCAGCGTTTTCCCGCCCAACCAACCGCCGACGAAATTAAAGAGCGCGTCCACGCGCCCGAATTTAGATTGCACTGTGCGCGCGGTTTCAAACACCGCGTCGCGTTGTTGCGCATCCACCGCGTGACACGAAAAATTTTCCGGCTCCAAATTCAATTCGCGTGTGAGTGCCGTCAAGCGTTCGGCATCCGAGCTCAAAAGGGCTACGCGCATTCCTTTTGCCGCGAGCGTTTGTGTTACTATGCGTCCCAAGCCGCCGGTTGCTCCGGCAATGACAACCACTCTGTTTTCAAGCCCCATGTTGAATCCTCCGCGAACATGATTTTATACAAGATTGGTCTGGAATGAAATGAAACGGTTTCAGCGCCGCGAAATTCTTTACAAAATGCACTTGCAATCCGCGTATGATTGATGCAAAATACGGTCAATGACAGGCCAGTTTGAAGAGTCCCACGTTCCGCCGCGAATCTTGACGGTAGACGACGACGTTGTCATTCGCAATCTGATTCGCCTCAAATTCGAACTCGCCGGGTATGAGGTCTGGAGCGCTGCGAACGGCAAGGAAGGATTGGCGCTCGTACAAGAACGCGGACTGCCGCATCTCGCCATCGTTGACCTTGAAATGCCGGGCATGTCGGGTTTTGAATTTTGCCGCGCAGTGCTGAATTATTCGGATTTGCCCATTATTATTCTCACCGCGAACTCGGCAGAAGAGACGATTATCGAAGGCATTGAACAATACGCGGAAGATTACGTCACCAAACCATTCAGTCCGCGCGAACTGCTCGCCCGCGTCGAACGCGTGCTGCGTCGCGTGGGCGATTTCAAGTACACGCTCGCCGCCGAGACGCGCATAGACAAGAATCTCTCGATAGATTTTGCCAACCAACGCGCCATTGTGCGCGGCGAACGCGTTGACCTCACGCCAACTGAAACCAAACTGCTGTATATCTTGATGCGTAACGGCGGGCACACTGTGACGACCGATTTTATTCTGCGCCGTTTATGGCCCCAACAAGAAGTGTTCGAAGACGCGCTGCGCGTGCACATTCGCCACTTGCGCCAAAAAATCGAACCCGACGCCGCGTCGCCGATTTACGTCTTAACCGACCGCGGGGTCGGCTATCGCTTTAGTTCGAAATAAGTTTTATGCCGACTGGCGCGCCGTATTTGTCCCGCGCGCGCGTGTCGGTTATAATTCCGACGCGTTATTCTGCACCGTTCGTTCCGCGCTCACCCGGACTGCCACACAAAAAAATTTCATGTACGACCGAACGCTGTTTCAGCTCTCGCGCCGCGCGTTTCTTCAAGCCCTTGCCGTCGGCGGCATTGTGATTGCGTTGGACGCATGTGATACGCAAGCGCCCACGCCCGCTCCCCCCACCATCACTCTTGCTCCTCCCGCTTCGCCAACGCCCGCGCCGCAGCGCGCGGATGTGACTGCGCGCCTCTATCTCGACGCGTGGAGCAAAAATGATTTCGCCACAATGTACAGCACACTCGCGCCGGCGACACAAACCAAAATTTCACAGGATGAATTTGTCACGCGGTACCGCGACATTGTGCGCGAGGCGACCATTTCCAAAATTGTGCCCACGCTGACCAACATTGTCGAAGAAGGCAGCACCGCGACCGCGCAATTTCATGTGCAATACGATACTGCGCTGCTCAACACCATCGAACAGGACAATGTGTTTTCGCTCGTGCGCGAGCGCGGCAAGTGGGGCATCGTGTGGTCGCCGCGTTTGATTTTCAAAGAACTCGAAAACAACAATCGTCTCAAACTCTATATTAACAAATCTACGCGCGGCAACGTCTATGACCGCAACGGCGCGCCGCTTGCGATTGGCGTCAAAGCGATTGTGGTCAATGTGTGGCCCGCCGAAATGCGCCGCCAAAAATCAGAAGCTCAAGTGCTCGCCGCGCTCGAACCGGTGTTGGGACTTGGACAAGACGACATTAAAAAGCGCTATGCGGGACAGAACCCGGAGTGGAAAATTCCGATTCAGACCATTTCGCAAGACCTCGCCCAGCAGAACGCGGACGCCTTGTCGCTGCCCGGCATCGTCGTCGAAGAATTGGACGCGCGACAATATCCGCTCGGCGCGGCGGCTGGACATGTCGCAGGATATGTGGGACAAATCACTGCCGAAGAATTGAACGACTTGTATGCCCAGGGCTATCGCGAAGGCGAAACGTTTGGGCGCGCCGGGCTCGAACATCTCGGCGAGCCGTATCTCGCGGGCGGACGTGGCGGCAAACTCGTCGCGCTCGACACGGACGGCAATCAAGCCGCCGTCATTGCGGAACGCGCGACGGAACAAAGCAAAAGCATTTACGCGACCATTGACGCGGACTTGCAAACGCATCTCGCGACCCTGCTCACGAATCAACGCGGGAGTATCACCGTCATGGATGTGACGAATGGCAATGTCCTCGCGTTGTACAGCAATCCCGGTTACGATTCCAATGCGTTCGTTGACCGCGAGCGGCAGCAAGAACGCGCAAACTATTTGACGAGTCCGCAAAAAATCATGTTGAATCGCGCGACGCAGGGCGCGTATCCGCACGGCTCGGTGCAAAAAGTGATTACCACTGCGGCAGCGCTCGAACGCGGCGGACTCTCGCAAAACACACCGTTTCGGTGTACGGGCATTTGGAAAGGTCTCGGTTATCCAAAAGCGTGTTGGATTAACGCGTACGGCAAAACACACGGCAACATTACGTTAAAAAACGCGCTCACGCAATCATGCGACATTACCTTTTACGAAACCGGACTCATTCTGCATAACAAAGACGAAATGCTCTTGACGAATTTCTGTTACGCGTTCGGGCTCGGTTCGGAAACTGGCATCGGGCTGGAAGAAAGCGCGGGCAACGTCCCCGACCCGACCAAACAAGAATGGCAGCCCACCGACAGCACCGACAGCGCGATTGGTCAGGATACGTTTTTGGTTTCGCCGATTCAAGTGGTTGATTTTATCGCGGCGATTGCAAACGGTGGAACCTTGTGGCGACCGAATTTAATTTCCAAAATTCAAGACTTTGTGAACGAGACGGAAGAAACGGTCGCGCCGCAAAAACGCGGCGACCTGCCCGTGAGCGCAGATGTGCTTGCTGTAGTGCGCGACGCCATGCACGGCGTCACTTCGACCAAAGACGGCACTGCCGCATTCGTCTTTGACAAACTGCCCCTCAGCACCGCAGGCAAAACCGGCACCGCTCAAGTGCCCGGCAATCACGAGCCGCACGCATGGTTTGCCGGCTACGCGCCCGCCGAGAATCCGCAAATTGCGTGCGTGGTCATGGTCGAAAACGGCGGCGAAGGTTCCAAAGTTGCTGCGCCGCTTTTTCGCAAAGTGATTGAAAAATATTTCAACGTGAAACCGCCGACGCCGCAAAAAGGCGCACCCACGCCCACGCCGCCACCTTCGGAATGAAAAAGAATAATTGTCATCTCGAGCGGGGCGAGATATTTCACTGCGTTCGATGTGGCAAGCATTCTACCCGATGCGCGCAAAAAAACTTTTTTTCTCGCTCCTCATTCTCGCCTTGACGCAATGCGCGCAAACGCCCGCCTCCCCCACCCCGCGCCCCACGCGCGCGCCCGTTTCACCCGAACTCGCTGTACAATACGCGCTCGACGCACTCCACACGGACAGCGCGACGGGTTACCTCATTGGCGAACCGACCGAATTGCGCGGACAAACCATGTCGCTTGCGGACGCTTTTGCGCGCGTGAATGGAAAACCGTTGGATGAAAAATCGCCGCTCGCGCTTCGGCGCGACAAACTCGTGTGGCTTGTCGTCACGCGCGGAGATTGGGTGCTGCATATTCCCGGCGGACATGGCGACCCGCGCCAGCGCACGCCCACCGTCTTGTCCAAAGATGTGACGGTTCACGATTTATGGAACGCCATTTATTTTGATGCGGTAACGGGACAGGTGTACGAGCAAGGCGGAATTGTCGAAACACAACGCGCGCAAATGGAAAAATTACCGCTCCTTGCCGCGTTGCGCCGCACCCCGTAAAAGATTGCGCCATGAATGACAGACCCATTCACCTTTTGCTCTTTGGTCCGCCGGGGGCGGGCAAGAGCACGCAAACGGATTATCTGTTACAACACTGGAATCTCGTTCCAATTTCCACCGGCGCGCTGCTGCGTGCTCAAGTCGCGCGAGCGACAGAGATTGGGAAACAGGTCAGCGGCATTTTGTCGCGCGGCGAGTTAGTTGCGGACGAAATCATTATTCGCGTCTTGCGCGCGCGTCTCGACGCGTTGTCACCCGCGCAAGGTTTTTTGCTCGACGGCTTTCCGCGCAATACTCCCCAAGCCCAAGCGCTGGACCAAATCCTCCACGAACTGCATCGCCCGCTCCATGCCGCGATTTTTCTTGAATTGGGAATGGCAGAAGCAATCAATCGTTTGGGCGGACGCCGGATTTGTCACGGCGGCGGAGCGGATGAAATTATTCACATTAGCGATGAAGCCGCCGTCGCGCGCTGTATCGAACGCGGCGGATTGTTGGTCCAGCGCCCCGACGATTTGCCGAATGTGATTATTCGCCGTCTCGCCGTTTATCACGCGCAAACCGAGCCGCTCTTGAATTTCTATCGCCCGCGCGGCATCGTATGTGTGGTGGACGCGGCAGGTTCCCCGCACGAAGTGGCGCGGCGCGTTTCCGCTGCGTTGGAGCAAATGACGCGCGCAACCTAAAGCGCGTCTTGCCTGACACCCTGCACCGCGCGAAAAAACGTGCCAGAATCCCGAATCGAGAACCGGGTAATTTTGTAATGCGTCGTGTCACTGATATAATGCTCGCGCAGTAATGAGGAAATGACGCCTCGGCAGCCGCCGAGGTTTTTGTTTGTCTGAAAAAAAAGACTAGAGACTAGAGACTGGAGATGCACCAAATCGCCACTTTCTAATCTCTAGTCTCTATTCTCCAATGCTTTTCCGCAACGACATTCGCAATATCGCCATCATCGCCCACGTTGACCACGGCAAGACTACGCTCGTGGACGCGATGCTCAAGCAATCGCATATTTTTCGCGACAATCAAGTTGTCCAAGAACGCGTGATGGACTCGAACGATTTGGAACGCGAACGCGGCATCACGATTCTGGCAAAGAATACGGCGATTACGTATCACGACATCAAAATCAATATCATTGACACGCCCGGACACGCGGACTTTGGCGGCGAAGTGGAACGCGTCTTGAATATGGCGGACGGCGTTTTGCTTTTGGTGGACGCCGTAGATGGTCCAATGCCGCAAACGCGTTTTGTCTTGCGCAAAGCGCTCGAACTCGGGCATAAAGCGATTGTGGTGATTAACAAAGTGGACCGTCCGAACGCGCGTTTGAATCACGTGGCGAACGCGACGTTCGATTTGTTTATTGACCTCGGCGCGACGGACGACCAAGCCGAATTTCCGATTGTGTACACCGACGCGCTCACGGGACGCGCGACGCTCGACCCGCATCTCGCGCAGCGCGCATTCAAGAACACGAGCGGCGAACTTGTGGTCTCGGATTTGGAGCCGCTCTTTGAGACCATTGTCGAATACATTCCCGCGCCCAAAATCGCGCCGGATGACCCGCTGCAAATGTTGGTGACCACGCTGGCGTATGATGATTACAAAGGACGCATTGCGATTGGACGCGTGTTTTCCGGAAAAATCCGCAAAGCGCAAGAAGTGATGCGGATTGATGTGCACGGCGTCATGGAAAAAAACAAAATCGCCGAAGTCTTTATTCATCAAGGCCTCGACCGCATTCCGGTGAACGAAGCGGAAGCGGGCGAAATTGTCGCGGTGACCGGTTTGCCCGAAGTGTTTATCGGCGAAACCATCGCCGACGCGCAATTTCCCAAAGCGCTGCCGCCGATTCGCGTCGAAGCGCCAACCGTACGGATGACGTTCGGTGTGAATACGTCGCCGTTCGGCGGACGCGAAGGACAATTTTCTACGTCGCGCAAATTACGCGAGCGCTTGTTCAAAGAATTGGAAGCGAATGTTTCGCTGACCGTACAAGAAACGGAAAGCGCGGACACGTTCATTGTCAGTGGACGCGGCGAATTGCATTTGGCGATTTTGATTGAGACGATGCGGCGCGAAGGATACGAATTTCAAGTTGCCAAACCCGAAGTGATTTTTCACAAAGGCGACGGCGGCGAATTGTTGGAACCGTACGAAGATGTGTACATCGAGGTCGCGCAAGAATCTATGGGCAGCGTGATGGAAATGTTCGGTGCGCGGCGCGGACTTGTGACCGAGATGCGGAACGGCGAAGACGGCACCGCGTATTTGCGGTATCGCGTTCCCACGCGCGGCTTGCTCGGTTTCCGCAGCAAATTTCTCACCGCCACGCGCGGCACGGGCATCATGCACGCGCTGTTTGCGGGATATTTTCCGCTCGCGGGTGAGATTGCCACGCGCACACACGGCTCGCTCGTCGCGCACGAAGCCGGCACGGCGACGACATTCGGTTTGAGCAACGCGGAGGGACGCGGCATTTTGTTTATCGGCCCCGGGACTGAAGTGTACGAAGGGATGATTGTGGGCGAGAATCCGCGCGAAGAAGATGTGGTGGTGAATGTCGCCAAGAAAAAACATTTGACCAACATGCGCTCCTCCAACGCGGATGTTGCGGTGCAATTGACGCCGCCGCGCAACATGTCGCTCGACGACGCCATCGAATACATTGCCGAAGACGAATTGATGGAAGTGACGCCGCGCAATATTCGCTTGCGAAAAAAGATTTTGAACAATGAAGAACGCGGCAAGTTGAAAAAATCCGCGCAAAAAGCGCGCGAAAGCGAACAAGAAAAAGTGTTGGCATAACCAAGTCCAAAAATCGCTCTGAACGAGCGATTTTTTTATTTGTTCAAGAGCTGGCATAATGAATTTCCAATGTCCAAATCCAAGTTGGGCGTCTATGTAATTTCACTCGGCGGCGTGGACGTGCTCGAGTACGTGCGCCGCGCGATGCCGCGCGTAATTCTTTCGATGGACCACAATCTCGAAACGTGGCGGCAGGTGAAACAGCTTTCGCCCAACACGTTTTTGCTCGGACGTTATTATCTCGACGACGGCGAACAAATTTATCTCGACCAGCCCGAACTGCGCGCGACGCAATTTTTTAACCGCATGAAACCCGAAATGGAAAAAATGCGCGGCGTGTATGATGCGTGGATGGGCTATAACGAAACGGTCATCCACAGCGCGGTGGAAGCGCGCCGTTTGTCGCGTTTTTACGCGCAGTGGGGAAACTTGATGCGCGACGCGAATTTGAAATCTGCCGCGTATTCGTTCGCGACCGGCAATCCCTCCGCCGGTTTTCCAAACCCCGACGGCAACGGCAGCGAACCGAACTATTGGCAATTTCTCGCGGATGGTTTGCGCGCGTGCGATTATTTATCGCTGCACGAATACAGCGCGCCGCATCTCCAAGACTTGCAGGGATTTTTGTGTTTGCGCTATCGCCATGTTTGGAATCTGTTGCCGGAGGACGCGCGCAAACCGCTGATTATTACCGAATGCGGGATTGACGGCGGCGTCCTTCCCGGCGGCGCGATGGCGCAAAAGGGCTGGACGTTTTTTACAAATCAAGACGGCTATTTGAGCGAACTGCAATGGTATGACACTGAATTGCGCGCGGATGATTACGTTCTCGGCGCGACGATTTTTTCGTTGAACCCATGGGGCATTCAAGGTTCCTTTGCCATTGACCGCGCCGAAAAAATTCGCGACTATATCGCGCAAGGCGGCGCGCCGCCGCCCATCAATCCGTCACAGCCATCGCTCGAACAAGCCGTCGAGCAAACCGCGCGCAGTGTATCGTGGATGCCCGTCAATAATACTGCGGCGTTGTGGCAATATGCGAAACAGAACGGGCTGCAAGACCAGCAAACCGACGAAATTCATTTCACCTATAACGGCGCCGATTACATTGCCCAAGTTTTCAATCTCGGCATCGTCTATGTCAAGGTGGGCGATTGGGGCAATATCAAGGTGATACCCAAGTAATGCACAATGGACAATGCACAATGAACAATTTGATAAAACCTTTACCGAACGATGTTCAGGAATTTTCTACGTGGAGTTGGGAACACATCGAACCGTATTATGCGCGCTTGAACGAAAGTGAATTGAACGCGCAGAACGTGAACGCGTGGCTCGCGGATTGGTCACAGCTCGCGTCGTTGCTGGACGAGCGCTATCAACGTTTGCAATTGGCGACCACGCAAAACACCGCTGACAAAGAAATTGAAGCCGCATTCAATCACTTTGTCGAAGAAATCTATCCGAAATATCAGAGCGCGGAACAAACGCTAAAAGAAAAACTCATCGCGAGCGGTTTGACTCCGAACGGTTTTGAAACGCCGTTGCGCAATCTGCGCGCGGAAGCAAACATTTTTCGCGCGGAAAATTTGCCACTGCAAACGCTCGACCAAAAACTCGAAAAAGAGTTTGACAGAATTATTGGCAGCGAAACAGTGATGTGGAACGGCGAGGAAAAAACGCCCGCGCAGATACTCCCCGTCTTCCAAAACCCTGACCGCGCGACGCGGGAACGCGCGTGGCATCTCGTCCTAAACAAACGTTTGGAAAATCGCGCGGCATTGAATGAGGTGTGGACGCGCATGTTGCAGAATCGCTTGGAGATGGCAAAGAACGCGGGATTTACTTTACCGGACGGCACGGGGGATTATCGCGCGTATCGTTGGCAGCAATATCTGCGTTTCGATTACACGCCCGCCGACGCCAAGCAATTCGACGCCGCCATTGAGCAAGTGGTGGTCCCCGCCGCCGCGCGCATTTACGAAAAATATCACACGCGGTTGGGCGTTGAAACGTTGCGCCCGTGGGACTTGCAAGGACCGCAAGGTTTTTTTATCGCCACCGATACGCCCAATGTCACCCCGCTGCGTCCGTATCAAAGCGACGCGGAATTGATTGAAAAATGCGCGGCGATTTTTCATGATGTGGATGCGGAACTCGGCGCGTATTTTGACACGATGCGCGCGGAAAATTTACTCGATTTGCCGAATCGCAAAAACAAAGCGCCCGGCGGCTATTGCACCACATTCGAAAATGCGAAACGTCCGTTTATTTTTATGAACGCGGTCGGCACGCACGAAGACGTGCAGACTTTGCTGCACGAGGCGGGACATGCTTTTCATGCGTTTGAGGCATTTCAATTGCCCTATATTCAGCAGCGCATGATGGGACTGGAATTTGCCGAAGTGGCTTCGATGGGCATGGAATTTCTCGGCGCGCCGTACTTGAATCGCGCGGGAGGTTTTTACAATGATGCCGATGCCGCGCGCGCCCGCATTGAAAAATTAGAGTCTTCAATTTTCTTTTGGCCCTACATGGCAGTCGTGGACACCTTTCAACATTGGGTCTATGAAAATCCGAAAGACGCGCTGGACACGGAAAATTGCGACGCGCAGTGGGGCGAATTGTGGGAACGTTACATGCGGGGCGTGGACTGGAGCGGACTGGAAGAGGAACGCGTGACGGGCTGGCAGCGCAAGCTGCATATTTTCACGAGTCCGTTTTATTACATCGAATATGGCATGGCACAATTGGGCGCGGTTCAGGTTTGGGCTAACGCGTTGCGAGACCAACCACGCGCCGTGCAAGATTACAAGCGCGCGCTCGCACTGGGCGGAACGGAACCTTTGCCAAAACTTTTTGAAACAGCGGGCGCGAAATTCAGGTTCGACGCGGCGACATTGCGCGAGGCAGTCGCGTTGATGGAAACAACGATTGAGCAACTGGAGCAATAAAAAAAATGGAGGCATACGCCTCCATTTTTATTTTTGCAACTTGCTCGCCGCCATCGCCGCGCCAATGATACCCGCGTCGTTGAAGAATTTTGCGGGGACGATTTTGGCATTGCTCCGCAAAAACTTTTCAAACTTGTCGAATTTTTTGCTGATGCCCCCGCCGATGATGATAAGGTCGGGCGTGAACAATTTATCAATCTCGACAAAAAATTCGTTCACCCGCGCCGCCCACTCTCTCCAAGACAAATCTTTGTCCTCTTTCACTTTGGCGGACGCGCGTTTTTCGGCGTCCTTGTCCCGAATCAACAAATGTCCAAATTCCGTGTTCGGAAACAGCACCCCGTCAATGAAAAACGCGCTGCCAATACCTGTGCCGAATGTGAACATCGCAACCGTTCCCTTTACGCCTTTGCCCGCGCCAAATTCCATCTCGGCAATTCCCGCCGCATCTCCGTCATTCAACACAATCGCGGGCATGCCCGTGACCGCGCGCAGCAATTTTTCCGCGTCGCAATTGATCCAACTCTTGTCCACATTCGCCGCGGTCAATGTAACACCATGCCGCACCACCGCAGGAAAGGTTACACCAATCGGTCCTGTGTAGTTAAAGCGCCGCACAATTTCATTTACAACCTGCGCGCAGTTTCCGGGCGTCGAAGGCAGCGGCGTCTCGATGCGAATGCGTTCCGCGACCAATTCGCCGGTTGTTACATTTACCGGCGCGCCCTTGATGCCGGAACCGCCAATGTCAATGCCGAGTGTAACCATGCACAGATACTCCTCACGAAAAAAATTATCATTACCATTTCATGGCTGCAATTTTTCGATTCACTCGATAAAATTCGATACGTGTGGGACGCAACAGGATAACGACCCCCATGCGTCCTGCTTTGGTGTCGAATGGTTTCGTCTTGAGCAAACGGCGTAGATAATCGGACACTCTCAACGCATCATCTACAGGCAAATCAATTGTACCTACTGCAAACCGCGCGTCAGCACGAATCACTCGCCAAAAGTGCTTGACATTGATGGTCACAAAGGTGGGTTCCTTGACCGTTCGTAATAGTTTCGGAACTGCTTCATCGGGAACTTTGGATTCCACTCGCAGCTCGGTCAGAACGGCAACGCGGCCCGGATACCATGCAGCAATCCCTTCAATTATCGCGGGATGATTCAACTGCTCGTCGAGGACAATCATTGAGCATCAACTAGCGCAGCAGCACTTTCATCCAATGCTTTGGTTGCCAAGCCCAGCGCTTCCTGAATCGCTGCAACCGATACTGCGCCATCCCACCACTCGTTGGCAATCCGTTCAGCAGTCCACCCAGCAGCAATCAAGTCCAGCGCATAAAATGCTTGGATCCGTGTGTACTTGAATGTAGGTTCACCATAGCAAACCTGTGGCGCGGCAACAATGTACTTGCCCAAGCGGAAGAATTCATACAGTTCATTCCCGTATACTTCCGTCACCATTTTTTTTGAACGCGACTTGCGCGCTCTTGTTTTCAATTTGGGCGCGCCCGTACCATTCCACGCGCGCGCACTATTAACGCGCGGTTTTGCAATTATCGTGCGATTGTGAGTCTTGACATTTATACCCATCGTTTCACCCTCCGGAGCGGCGGATGCGCTTTGACAAATGCTTTGCGCGCCAATTCCAGCGCCTCTCGAACCGCGTCCGGCGGAATGAACGCGTTGTCTAACTTTTGGGCGACCTCATCAATGCTTGCGCCGTCGGCAATCATATCCAACGCGCGTTTCACGCGGACGCGTGTGTATTTGAAAATCGGTTTCATACCTGCGATTTTCGGCGCGACGACGACGAATCTGCCCAAGGGATAATACTCGTACACTTGGCCGTCGCGCAGCTCACTCATTTTTTTTGGTTTGCCTTTTGTTTGCGGTGCGTTGTCAGCATCTCCAGTTTGCGTTGTATAAACTACCCCACGCTCGCGCACTGCGCGTTTTGCTTTCGGCGCGCGCTTTGGCGGGGCATTTGCTTTTGGCTTATTCATACTCGACCACCCCATCATGCTGCAAACGCACAAATCTTGCCTTGTGTAACCTTTCAAAGTCCGTATCCGAAACAACCACGAGCGGCAGTATTTTATTATAAAGTTCGCGTCCGACAATCGCGCCGAGTGCAAGAATCGCATCGCGGCGCTTGAGAATCAGCGCGGCGGGCGCGTTGCCCAAACGAATTGCCTCGAGCAAAATGCCGGAACCTGTGGACGAACCGCGCGCGCTGGGCAGCACAAAAATTTTTCCTGCGACATGCGCGCCGTACAATGCGTGATGTTTATCAATAATCATTCCATCACGCGCGTCATAGCCGCCCCAAAACGAAAGCGGCTCGTCGGTGAAAACTACCTGACCTTGCGCGCCGCCCGCAATCAAGACTTGTCCCTGAATCATCTCCATTTATTTCTCACGCAAAGGCGCAAAGAAGGGTTTTGACGTTTGACGCTTGACGTTTCACTCTTCACGTCCCGCGCTCCACATCCCCTCATCCCGCACCACCCTGCCCTGCACCGCCGATGCGACACAATCGCGCAGACTGCCAAACACGACGCGGCGGTCAATCAGGTTCGGCGTATAGTACGCATATTTCGCGCTGTTGGTCATGAGGACGCGAATTTCCTTTCGCAGCATCGGCGACAATAAAATGCAGGTGTCCTCACACAAACGGACGCCCGCATCCGTCAACGTTTGCAAAACACCGCGCGCGTGCAACGCTTCTCGCACAATGCGATTTGTCGTCACGATAAATTCAACGGATAAATTTATTTTTTGTCCGCGCACAAGTTCTACCAAACGCAAACTTTCTTGCAAAGAAAAATGCGGCGAACCCAAAATCACCGCGTCGAGCTGCGAACCATTCGCCGACGACAATTCCGCGCGCGCGTCATTTAAATCGCGTAAAGTAATTTCGACGCGTTCGTACGAATTCCCGCCAAACGCGGCTTCCAACGTCGGCGCTTCGGGCGTGATGCCGACCGCGTGAAACAGCGCCACACCGCCCGACGACGCCGCGCCCGCGCCCAACGCTTTCAAATTGTCTTGGGTTGTATTACGCGGCAGTCCGAGAATGACAGGAATCTGGTCGCCCGCGCGTTTTCCCAAAAAATGTCCCAGCACGGCAAAGAACGCGTCGTCGCGCAGAAGCGCTGCGGGGATGTTTACGAGTTCAAACAAAATTTGCCCGCGCCGATTTTCCTTGAGATGCAGTCCGTACTTGGGCACGCGTCCCGTCAACGCCGCGCAAATGTCGGTGAAATCGCCGTAACGATTCGTGCGCGCACCGATGACGGAATTGGCATACACAATCGCGTTCGATTCCGCCCACGCGATTTGTTGTCCGAACTTGGGAACGAATTCGGTTTGGTACGGCGCGCAGGTCCATGTTGGCGTGCAGCCCATCGCGAGATACGCGTTCGCCATGCGCTGCGCTTTCGATTTCCATTGCGCGCTATACCCCCACGCGTCGGGGTGACGCAAATCGAGCGAAGTGGCATTCAACGTCGTCGGCACAATGACGCGCGCATTCAGCGCCGCGAGTTTTTCGGCAAAGTCCAGATGCGCTTCCGATTCATAAATACAACCGTCCACATGCACCTGTTCCACATCGAGCATTTCGTCCGCGCCCACCACCTCGCCCAACTGCGTGAGAATCCGCATCGCCATCTGCGGCGCGGGTCCAAAGTTGCCGTTCAACAATTGTTCGTCGCGTTGGTTAAGGTTCATGTGTCAGTTGTACGCAAGTCATTGCGGCTCGTCGGCAATCCGCTTGTGCATTGTGCATTGTTCATTTCCGAATGATTTTGATATTTCCCCAATCGCCCACGCGCGCGTACACGATTCCCAAGTTGAAAACTTGCAGCACATAATCTTGTCCGTTAATGGTCACGCTCAATTCATCCGTCTGCTGGTCTTGCAAACCGTTCGCTTTAGCGAAATTCCATAACGCTGCGCCGTTGTTGACGGGCATCCAGGTTACCGATTTCGCTTTTTGCAGAATCGCTTCCTCCACATTTTGCGGCGGGGGCGGCGGCGGCGGAGTTGCCGCGCGCGGCGCAAAGGTCAGCAGAAAATTCACGTGATGATGTTCGGGCAAGCCCATCCCCGCGACCACATCACTCTTGTCCTGACTTTCGACGTACGCGAAATACGGACCATTCTTTTTCGTAATGTCGAGGTTCGCGTAAATGTCCACATTGGCTTTGCCATTCGTGTCCGTCATGCGCGCGGTCGGCGGGTCTTCCGCATCACGCCCCACCCAATCCACCAAGACCTTGACATTTGGTTTCGGCTTGTTGTTTTCGTCCAACACGGTGAACCAAATGTGATGCTGCCCTTGCGCTTCTTGTTCATCCTGATAGCGCGCCGCAGTCGCTTCCCATTGTCCATTCGCGTTCGTTTTGAAATTCACCCCCAATTGTGTCAAGCGGTCATCCCACTGCATCGTTGTCCTCCTTGAAGAAATTGCGTGGCAGCATTATCGCGTATTCAACGCGCCCGCGCAAGGGATGGGTGCAACTTGTATCCCTCGCGCGCCCCCCATTGACGCGCAGCGCGTCGCGCCTTTATAATCGCGGCGCGTTGTCTGTGGATTCTTATCCCGCGCGTACGAACGAACAAGGAGCTCTTATGAATGACCGCCGCGAAATTTTTGGTTGGACCATGTACGACTGGGCGAATTCCGCCTTTTCGACCACCGTCGTGACCGTCTTTTTGGGTCCGTACCTCAGCAACATTACCAAAGCTGCCGCCGACGCGAATGGTTTGGTGTACCTCTTGGGCGTTCCCATCCGCTTTGATTCGTTTTTCACGTATTGTGTCTCTGCCTCTATTTTGCTTCAGGTCATTTTTCTGCCGGTGCTGGGAGCGATTGCGGACTATTCGCATTTGCGCAAAGCCATGTTGATGGCGTTCAGCACTGTCGGCGCGCTGGCGACCGTCATGCTCTTTTTCGTGACGCCCGGTTTGCATTGGGTCGCCGGTCTGCTCTTTATCATCGCCAATCTTTCATTTGGCGCGAGTATCGTTTTTTACAATGCGTACTTGCCCGATATCGCGAGTCCCGATGAACGCGACAAGGTTTCTTCGCGCGGCTTTGCCATGGGCTATGCGGGCGGCGGACTGCTGTTGTTGTTGAATTTGATTCTCTTTTCGTTTCGCGAGCGCCTCGGATTGGACAGCGCGCTGGCGGCGCGCATCAGCATTGCAAGCGCGGGCTTGTGGTGGCTCGGTTTTTCACTCATCACGTTTCAAACGCTCAAGCCGCGCCACGCTGTTCGTCAATTGCCCCCACGTGAATCGTATCTCACTATCGGTTTCAAACAACTCGGCAATACATTTCGCCAGGTGCGAAAATTTCCGGAAACGGTACGCTATCTCAGCGGATACTTGATTTACAACGACGGCATTCAAACTGTCATCGTCGTCGCCGCCATCTTTGCCAGTCTCGAACTGGGCATGGATGACCAACAGCTCATCTTGGTCATTTTAATGATTCAAGCGGTGGCGTTTCTCGGCGCATTTTTTCTCTTTCCATTTTTGGCTGCGCGGCTCGGCGCGAAAGGTGCATTGGTGCTGAGCCTCGTTATCTGGTCTGCCGTCGTCATTTATGCGTTCGCTGCGCTGCGCACGCAAACAGAATTTTGGATTTTAGGCGCCATCATTGCATTGGTACTTGGCGGCAGTCAAGCGCTCTCGCGTTCCCTGTTCGCGCAAATGATTCCCAAAGGACGTGAAGCAGAATTCTTTTCGTTCTACGAAGTCAGCGACCGCGCCACTTCGTTTATGGGTCCGCTCCTCTTTGGTCTCGCCAACCAAATCTTTGGCAGTCTGCGCTATGGCATCCTGTCACTCATTGTTTTGTTCGTCGTCGGCTTGGCAATTCTCTTGGTTGTCAACGTGCCGCGCGCGATTCGGGAAGCCGAAACGACGCATTTGGAAGAAGTGAGCACAACGGCGTGAAAGGTAAAGCGAGAAACGTCAACACTCCGGAGGTGACGTTTCTCGTTAGATGGAATGGCGAATCTTCTCACTCCGCAATCCGTTCTCGCACGCCCGCGCGATGCGCAACCGCTCTTGATGGCGCATCGCGGTTCATCGGACGAACTACCCGAAAACACTTGGGCAGCATTTCAACGCGCGTTGGAACAGGGCGCGGATGTTTTGGAAACGGACATTCGTTTTACGCGTGATAACGAAATTATTTTGATGCACGACGCGACGGTGAATCGTACAACGAATGGCGCAGGCGTCGTCGCGGAGATGACCCTCGCGGAAATAAAAAAAATTCGCGCGCAGCGTTCGTTTGAATCGCAAGAAAAATCGGGTGACGAGGAAATTCTCACGCTCGCGGAATTTTTGCAAAGCACGGAACGCTCACCGCAGCGTTCCGCTATCCCTATCGCGCTCGAGCTCAAGGATGACCGCTTTATCGAAACGCGCGACGCGGAACACCTCGTCAATCTCTTGGCACAGCACAACGCGTTGGAACGCACGGTGCTGCTTTCGTTCCACGAAGCGCGTGTGCGTTCTTGCAAACGCATCGCGCCGCAAATTCCCATCGGCGTCATCACGCTGAAAAATCCGTTTCCGCTTTACGACACCGAATTGATGGGACCGTTTTTTCCGTTGTTGTACCTGAATCCATTTTATTTCGCGTGGGCGCGGCGGCGCGGCAAAATTGCGTGTCCGCTCGACCCCGCGCCCGAACCGCGCTTGAACTTTTATCGCCGTCTCGGCGCGCCGGTCTTGCTCACCAACCATCCCCAAGTGACAAAAGACGCCTTGCACGAACTACCATAAGCATTGTGCATTGTGCATTGACCCTTGTGCATTCTGCATTGACCATCGTGCATTGTGCATTCTGCATCGTGCATTTCCCTGTAACCCTTTTTCGCAACTGCCGTATAAGACACCAGAACCAAGCCGCATGGAACCCCAAATAATTGCTGCCGCGCAGCAGGGTGACAAACTCGCTTTCGCCCAAATTGTGGCAGAGTTCCAGACACCCGTTTACAACCTTGCATATCGGATGTTGGGCAATCGCAATGATGCGGAAGATGCCGCGCAAGAGACGTTTTTGCGCGCCTATGCTCAATTGAAAACCTACGACCCGAACCAAAGTTTTGGCACATGGCTTTTGTCCGTCGCCGCGCACTATTGCATTGACCGCCTGCGCCGCCGCAAATTTCAATGGCTCTCTTTTGACGACCCGCGCTGGGATGAATCGGCGCCGTCACTCGTTTCCGATTTGCCCTCGCCCGAGGCGAGCGCGTTAGCGCACGAGCGCGAAGAGCAGGTGCAAAAGAATTTGCAAAAATTGCCGCCGCAGTATCGGATGGTACTCGTGTTGAAATATTGGAATGAATTGTCGCTGGAAGAAATCAGCAAAATCACCGGGGACAACGTCGGGACTGTCAAAGTGAAACTGTTCCGCGCCCGCCAAATGCTCGGCAAACATTTACGCGCCGAGCCGAATGGCAAAGCCCGTTTGGAGTTGCGTCATGCAGGATAACGAACGAATTATTGAACTGATTGCAAAAGCGCTTGACGAACCGCTGACCGCGCAGGAACAGGCAGAGGTAGACCGGGCAATGCAAGATTCGTTAGCGCTTCGCGTGGCTGCCGATGGACTGCGTGAATTTGATGCGCTGTTAAAACGCACCGGCATGGCAATTCCCGCCGAAGGATTTCCCGCGCGCGTCCTCGCGCGGCTCGACGCATACGAAAAGCGCCGCACGCGCGCATCATTATTGATTACACTGGGTATCTTTTTTTTAGGTTCCTTCGTCGCTCTTTTTTGGCTTGTGTTTAATTGGGGTGTACTCCTCAACACCATTGCGATATTGGCTGCAAGTCTCCTGATTCTGATACCCCTCGTCCTGACGATGCTCTTTGCGTTGGTGCAATTCTTGGGTGGAGGACCTTTGCTGCTCTATGCTTTGCTCGTTTTGATTTTGACCATGTTGTGGGCGCGCGTAAGCGGCGATTGGAAACCTGCTGCCATCGCGCGTCAATAAAAAACAAAGCTCTATCGTCGTCGCTTTTGGGGGATTTACCATATGTCACCAACTCTATTTGTACGAAATCTCGCGCTCGCCCTCGTCTTGCTCTTGGGGCTCGGCTTGCTCACCGCAACGCCCGCGCTCGCACAAGGCATTCAAAGCGGCGGACCGTTTTGCGCGGGCAACAACTATACACTCGCCGCAGGGCAAAGCGTCAACAGCTTGGTTGCCTTTGGCTGTAACGTGACCATCGAACAAGGCGCAACCGTACGCGGCGACCTCGCCGATTTTGGCAGCAATGTTTCTGTCGCCGGAACAATTGGCGGCAACGTCATCACGTTCGGCGGGAACGTTTCGCTCACCGAAACGGCAGTGGTCAATGGCAGCATCAATTCTGTTGGCGGCAATATTCGCCGCGCGGCGGGCGCTCAGGTCAACGGTGGAGTAAATTCCGGTAACGGAAATGTCGCGCCGATTCCACCCATCGCGCCGGTCGCGCCCGTTCAGCCGATTCCGTCATCGCCGTTTACAAACGCGTTCAATTTTGGATTTAACATTCTTGGCGGAATTGTGACCGCCGTCGCGTTTGCCGCGCTCGGCGCACTCATTGTGCTCTTTGCGCCCGAGCCCACCCGACGCGTTGGCAGCGCCGTCGAAACCAAACCATTGAATGTTGCAGGCGTTGGCTGTCTCACGCTGATTGTGCTTCCCATTCTTGGACTGCTTCTCGTCATCACAGTCATCGGAATTCCGGTGGCGTTGATTTTGATGCTTGCCGCCATTCTCGCATGGGTCTTTGGCTGGATCGCCATCGGCTTTCTTACAGGCGAAAAAATCTTGCGCGCGTTTCAAGCGCGCGAAATTCTGCCCGTGATTGCGGTCATTCTTGGCGTGCTCATTCTGACGCTGATTAGCCAGGTCACCTTTATCGGCTGGCTCGTTTCGCTCGTCGTCGGTTTGCTCGGCATTGGCGCAGTGGTCCTCACTCGTTTTGGCACGCGCGCATATCCCGCCCCGCCGACAATGATGATGACACCTGTCGCCGCCGTCGGCGCGTCAAGTGTTCCTGCCACGTATACGCCGAGCGCGGTGGATGTCGCGGCATGGGAACAAAAAGCGCGTCAAGCCAACGCGACGTCAGACGCCACAAGCGCAAGCAATCTGCCGGTGCCGACGACTGACGCGCCGCCTTCGGAAAGCACACCGGACGTTCCGCCTTTAGAATCCTCCGCTCCTCCAACTGAATCCGGCGAAGCGAACCCGAATCCTTGAATTCCAAAACTCGCACAACACAACGTTGTGCGAGTTTTTATATGCTTTGGCGCGGCGCGCAACTCTTGGATACCCGCACGGTTTTTGTTATACTAGAATGCGTCAATGCATTTACGCGAACGAATCTCACAAATCAATTGGTTTGTATTCACCAGCCGCGCCGCGCTCGGATTGATTGTCGGCGCGTTGGTCTTTTATGCTGTCGAACCCTGGCTGCCGTGGAATAATACGGCGCGCCCGCGCACCGTCATTGTCTATGGTTTCAGCATTCTCGGCGAGGTGATGACCAAAGGTATCTTTCCCGCGTTTCAACAAGAATGGCAAACGCGCAGCGGAGAACATATCGAGTTTATTGTCTCGTTCGCCGGTTCGGGGACCATCACCAATCAAATCGTTCTCGGCGTACCCGCGCAAGTCGGCATCCTTTCCACCGAGCTCGACGCCAAGCGCCTCGTCCAACAAAATGTACTGCGCGCCGACGCGTGGAAAACCTTGCCCCATAACGGCACGCTGAACTATACGCCGTTCGTTATCCTCACACGCAAAAATAATCCCAAACAAATTCACGATTTTTCCGACCTCACGCGCGACGGCATCGGCATCGTTCACGCCGACCCGCGCACATCGGGCGGCGCGCTGTGGGGCATTCTCGCCGAATACGGCAGCGCCAAACAATTGGGCGCCAGCGACGCGGAAGCAGAAAAACAATTGGCGGGCATTTGGCACAATGTTGTCGCGCAAGCATCCTCCGCGCGCGGCGCGCGCACGCAATTTGAAAATGGTTTCGGCGACGCGCTAATTACGTACGAACAAGAAGCGGTGTATGATTTGAAACGCGGCAAGCTGAATGACGAAATCATCTATCCGCGCAGCACGATTGAAAGCGAACATACAGTGGTCATCGTTGACCGCAACATTGCGCCCGCCGATAGGGAACTCGTCAATGCGTTCGTCGCGTTCTTGTGGAGCGATACCGCGCAAAAAATTTTTGCCGAGTACGGCTTTCGCAGTGTAGATGCAAAATGGAATACGGACTTTGTGCCAATTGAAAAACCGTTTCGTGTGAGCGACATGGGCGGCTGGGACCAAGCCAAGCGCGAGATTGTGGATGCGCTCTGGAAAAACAAGATTACTGCCGCGTCACCGCAATGATTGCTACTCCAAAACGTTCGCGCATTCCGCGCGGTCTGTTCCCCGTCGGCATTTTGCTCGCGGTCATGCTGCCGTTGTTGTTGATGCCGCTCGCCGCAATTTTCGTGTTTGCCGCGCGCAGCGGACTGCCGGGTTTTGTCGCCGCGCTCTCCAGTCCCGACGCGCAGTTCGCCCTGCGCTTTTCGCTCTTGATTGCATTTCTCACCGCGTTCATCAACGGTATTCTCGGCACATACACCGCGTATGTCCTGTCCAAATATCGCTTTCCCGGACGCGACGCGTTGAACGTCGTCGTCAATTTGCCCGTCGCCATTCCGACCGTCGTCGTCGGCACCTCGCTGCTGTTGCTCTGGGGACCGATTGGGATTCTCGGACAATTCCTCGTGCCGCTTGGCGTTTCACCCATGTTCATGCCCGCCGGTGTTTTGCTCGCGCATTTGTTCGTCACGTTTCCCTACATGCTCGGGTCGGTGAAACCCGTGCTCGACGAACTGGAAGTGACGTATGAAGAAGCAGCATACACAATTGGCGCAAATCAATTGCAGGCATTTCGCTTTGTCGTCCTGCCCGCACTGCGCGGCGGCTTGTTCAGCGGCGCGCTGCTCACGTTCGCGCACTCACTCGGCGAATTTGGCGCAACCGTTTTGGTCAGCGGCAATTTGTCTTTTCGTACCCAAACGGCGCCGTTGTACATTTTCGCGCAATTTGAAGCGGGCAATATCGAAGCCGCGAACGCCGTCGCCGCCGTGCTCGCCATGTTGTCATTTGTGCTTTTCTTTGCCCTGATGCAATTCAATAAAAGCAGCGCGCGCGCGTAATCGTGCATTGTGCATTGTCCATCGCGCATTGTGCATTGTGCATTGTGCATTGTGCATTGTGCATTGTGCATTGTGCATTGTGCATTGTGCATTGTCCATTGTCCATTGTGCATTGTGCATTGTGCATTGTCCATTGTCCATTGTGCATTGTCCTTTGTCCCTTGACCTTTCATGTCCATTATTCTCACCGACCTGACCAAACGTTTTGGCGAACACCTTGTCGTCAATCGCGTTTCGCTCGATGTGCGCGATGGCGAATTGTTTGTCTTGCTCGGCGGCAGCGGCAGCGGCAAAAGCACCATCCTGCGAATGATTGCGGGATTGAGCACGCCCGACGCGGGCAAGATTGAATTGAACGGACGCGATGTCACATACTTGCCGCCGCAGGTGCGCGGGACCGGATTTGTCTTTCAAAACTATTCGATTTTTCGTCACATGACCGTTTTGCAAAATGTGGAATTTGGTCTGCGGATTCGCAAGGTCAAAACCAAAGAACGCGCGCGGCGCGCCGAAGAATTGCTCGACCTTGTGGGACTGGGCGGTTTGGGCGCGCGTTTCGCGAGTCAACTTTCGGGCGGACAACAACAGCGCGTCGCGCTCGCGCGCGCGTTGGCGTACCAACCCGCCGTCCTGCTGCTGGACGAACCGTTCGGCGCGCTCGACGTAAAAATTCGCAGCCAGCTGCGCGCGTCCCTCAAAGAAATTCAGCGTCAATTAAAAGTGACCACGATTCTGGTAACGCACGACCAGGAAGAAGCATTTGAACTGGCAGACCGCATTGGCGTGATGGACGCGGGACATTTGATAGAAGTCGGCACGTCTGAAACGTTGTATCATCAACCGGATTCGGAATTTACCGCAACGTTCATCGGCGGCGGCAATGTTTTGGTGGGACGGCGCGAACATGAAACCATTCGGCTCGGCTCGACGACTTTGCCACTGCCCCGCGCCGGACATCTCGCAGACGATGGCGCGCCGGTGCGCGTACTGTTTCGTCCCGAAACAACTTTACTGCAAGCCGAACGGTTTGCGCCCGATGCCGGACTGCATGTTCTCGGGCAGGGCGTCGTCGTCGAACGCATTTTCGCGGGCGCGCTGCAACGCATTGTGCTCGAAGTGGAAGGTTTGCGCGGCGTGCGCGCGGTTTCGCCGCGCGTTTCGTACGGACAAAAAGCGACCCGCGTGGAAGTGATACAAACCGCGCAGCGCGAGCCGAACGCTTCCTTTGCCCCGGGGGCAAAGCTGTGGATTGGATTGCGCGATTTTCATGTGCTCGCGCCGTCGGGGTTAAAGGTGCTGTTGTGTGCGAGTGATGACGAGGGCGGACGCATCGCCGCCGAAATGGGTTCACGGCTCGCGCAAGCCACACACGGTCCCGCAACATTGCTCACCGTCGTCAGTCGCCCCGAATTGGTTGCGCCCGCGCGCACGCGGTTGGAAGCCATGCGCCGCGACTTGATGCCGCGCGTGGCGAATTTGGAACTGCGCGTGCGCGTCGGCACTAGCGCGACGGAAATTCTTTTGGAAGCGCAAGAGGGACATTACGAAGTCATTGCGTTGGGCCAAGTCCCGGACCGCAACGGCTATCGCGGTTTGGGCAGTACCGCGCGCCAAGTTTTGGAACAAGCAGAAATTCCGGTTCTGCTCACGCGTTCGCCGGAGGGCAAATTTGAAAATATTCTCATTTGCACGCGCGGCGGTGAACCGGGCAAGACCGATGTGGTGTTTGGCGGACGCGTCGCACGCCGCGCCAACGCGCAAGCCACTGTGCTGTATGTGCAGACACCCCAAACAACCGACGACGAACAAAAACGCGCGGCGCGCCATTTGCTCCAAGCCGAAGCATCACTGTCCCAACAAGGCGTGCAGTGCAAATTGAAAATTCTGGATGGCAGCATCGTCGAAAGTATTTTGCAGCAAGCCAAAACAGACAACTCAGATTTGATTATTATCGGCGCGCAGGCGCCGCGCGGCAGACCGCGCTTGCGTTGGCAGAATTTAGCAAACCAAATCTTGGGCAGTACAGACTGCCCCGTTCTGGTTGTGCCGATGAATGAATAGCTCACGACAATTGGCTTATGAATTCATCCATTCCCATTATTGAAACACGCGGCAGCCCGTACGAGGTTGGGCGCCAAATCGGCGCCGCCGCGCGCGCGGTCCTCGCTCAAATGCGCACGGAAACACGCGCGGAATATGGCGACAAATGGAACGCTCTGTTGGAACAGAGCAAGCCGTTTTGCGCGCTCACGGAAAAACATCTGCCGCGCGTGATTCAAGAACTGCGCGGCTGCGCGGACGGCGCGGGCATTCCATTCGACGATTTGTTTTTGATGAGTGTGGAAGAATTGTTGTACGAAGAAGTGCGGGGGGGAAAAAACGAGATAGCGTACCAGAGCATCCCTCCGACGCGCCCGCACAGCGCCGCTCCATCAAAGCATAAAGGTTGCTCCGACCTTGCTGCGGCGCCGCCTGCCACGCGGGATGGACACGTTTGGCTCGCGCACAACAATGACCTCGGCAAGAGCGCGCAAGCACAACTATTTGTCACGCGCCTGCGCGTGGACGATGAGCCGGAAATTTTAGCAGTCACCGTCGGTGGATTGTTTATCAGCATTGGTTTGAACAACGCGGGCATTGCGCTGACGGGCAATCAATTGAACGCGAACGATTCGCGCGTGGGCGTGCCGCGTCTGTTGCTCGTGCGTGATATTTTGTCCAAACGCAATTTGGACGACGCGCTCGCGTCCGCGCTCCACCCCGAACGCGCGTCGAGCTACAACAATATCATTTCGTCACGCGACCAGGGCATTGTAAACGCCGAAGGTTCGGCGACGAACGCCGCGCTGTCGTGGAGCAGTGAGACCGGCGGCACACTCGCACACACCAACCATTATCTCGCCGAACACATGCTGCCGTACGAAGCCGATGGGCTTTCTGTCGCCATGTCTGCGTCGCGCTGCGCCCGCGCGCTCGATTACGCGCAAAAATATCGCGGGCAATTTGATTTTGATATTTGCGCGCGTTTTGTGCGCGACCATGTGTACGAACCGTGGAGCGTGTGCAAGCACGCGGGGCAAAGCGTGACTGTTTTTTCGAGCGTGATAGATGTAACGGCACAAAAAATGTGGCTCGCGCGCGGCAATCCGTGCCAAAATGATTTTTCGTTATACACGTTTTAGATTGGCATATGGCGACTGCAAAGTCCCTTGACAAGGATATGTCATTTCGAACCCCTCAATCCTTCGGGGTAAACTCTGTGAGAAATCTCGTTTGTCACGAAAGGTTGAGATTTCTCGCATCCGCTCGAAATGACAATTGGAGCGACTTTGCAGTTGCCTTGTAGATTGGCATTGGCTTGTTTCGGGTTCGCCTTTACCTGTGCTAAAATCTACAAGCTTGTCTGGAAAATAATTCAACCTATGATTCAACTTGCAGTGATTGGCGCGGGCTATTGGGGTCCAAATTTGATTCGCAATTTTTCCCAAATCCCCGGCGCCCATGTCGAGTACGTCTGCGACCTCGACCCGGCAAAACTTGCCCCCCTCGCCGCGCAGTATCCCACTCTCAAAACCACGCGTGATTACAACGACGCGCTGCGCGATTCAAACATTGACGCCGTCGTCATTGCCACACCCGTTTCCACACATCGCAAATTGGCGCTCGATGCACTGCGCGCGGGGAAACATGTCCTCGTCGAAAAACCACTCGCCGCCACAAGCGCCACGGCGCGCGAAATTGCCGACGGTGCGCGCGAGATGCAGCGTGTGCTGATGGTGGGACATACATTCATTTACAATCCTGCGGTAACCAAAGTCAAAGCGCTGATTGAACGCGGCACGCTCGGCGAAATTTATTACATTGATTCGTCGCGTGTGAATCTGGGACTGCACCAATTCGACATTAACGTCATTTGGGACTTGGCGCCGCACGATGTTTCGATCATCTTGTATTGGCTCGGCAAGCGCCCCCTCCGCGTCAGCGCGCGCGGTAATTCCTACACACAGGACAATATCGAAGACGTAGCGTTCCTCACTCTCGAATTTGCAAACAAAGTGATGGCGCACATTCACGTCAGTTGGATGTCCCCCGCGAAATTGCGCCGCACCACCATCGTCGGTTCCAAGCAGATGCTTGTGTATGACGACCTGGAAGCGATGGAAAAAGTGAAACTGTACGACAGCGGTGTGGAAACGTTGAAATTGAATCCGGAAACGCGCGCCGAACTCCAGCGCATTTATCGCGTCGGCGATGTCATCAGTCCGCGTCTGGACGCGGTGGAACCGCTGCGCGTCGAGTGCGCGCATTTCGTCGAATGTATCCGCGATGGCAAAACACCGCGCACCGACGGCGACGCGGGGGTGGCAGTCGTTCAAGTTCTGGAAGCGGCAACGCAATCGTTGCGCGAGGGCGGCAAGAGCATCGAGATTGACAGTTCGCGATTGGAGATGTGAGATTGAAAATTTTGGTGACAGGCGGCGCGGGCTTTATTGGTTCGAATTTGGTTGACGCGTTGGCAGCACGCGGCACGGACGAAATTATTGTTGCCGATGATTTTTCCAGCGGCACGCGCGAAAATCTCGCGCACCACGCGTCGAATCCATGCGTGCGCGTGGTGGAACTCGACATTCGCGACAAACCGCGCGTGAGCGAAATCATGCGCGGCGTGAATCGTGTGTACCATCTCGCCGTGCAGTGTATTCGCCTTTCCTTGCGCGACCCGTATGTGGTGCACGATGTAAATGCGACGGGCACCTTGCACTTGCTGACCGCCGCGCTGGACGAAAATGTGGAACGGTTTGTGTATTGTTCATCGTCAGAAGTGTATGGCACCGCGCGCCACGCGCCGATGAACGAAGAACATCCGCTCGTGCCCACCACGCCGTACGGTGCGAGCAAGCTGGCAGGCGAAGCGTACGCGCGTTCGTTCTTTATTACTTATGGCTTGCCCGTAACCATCGTGCGTCCGTTCAACACGTACGGCGCGCGCGAACATTTTGAAGGACCCTACGGCGAAGTAATTCCAAAATTTGTTGTCCGCGCGCTCAACAACGCGCCGCTCGTCATTTTTGGCGATGGGACGCAGACGCGCGATTTTACAGAAGTGAGCGATACGGTGCGCGGCATTCTTGCCGCCGCCGAAGCGGATGAACTCGTCGGCGATGTGGTGAATATTGCGCGCGGGCAAGAGGTGAACATCAACGACCTCGCGCACGTTGTATTGGAGGCGCTGCCGCAATCCACAAGCAAAATCGAACATCAAGCGCCGCGCCCCGGCGATGTCCAGCGTCACTTTGCCGATATTTCCAAAGCGCGGCGCGTGCTCGGTTTTGAACCGCGCGTCGAAATTCATCAAGGCGTCCGACATTACGTGGACTGGCTGATGCGTTCCGAATTTGACCCGCGCGAGATGTTGGCAAAAGAGAAATTGAGAAATTGGGAATGACGAGGATGCCAAATTCAAAATGACCAATGCAGAACGATTCGCCATTGAGCATTGTGCATTTGGCATTGTGCATTGACTGATGATTCCAATAACGAAACCGTTTTACGACCAAGCCGAAGAGAACGCCGCCGCGCTCGCCATTCGCAGCGGCTGGGTGGTACAAGGTCCGCGCGTGCTCGAATTTGAAAAAATGGTCGCGGATTTGGTGGGCGCGCAATACGCCCTCGCGACCTCGAATTGCACCACCGCGCTGCATCTTTCGCTCCTCGCGTTGGGCATCGGCGCGGGCGATGAAGTGATTGTTCCGTCGTACAGCTTTATTGCCAGCGCCAACAGTATTTTGCACGCGGGCGCGACGCCCGTTTTTGTTGACATTGACGCGCGCACGTACAACATGGACCCCGCGTTGATTGAGGAAAAAATTACGCCGCGCACCAAAGCGATTATGCCCGTACATCAAATCGGCCTCGCGGCGGATATTGATACCATTCAAGACATTGCGCGCAAACACAATCTCATCGTCATCGAAGACGCGGCGACAATGATTGGCGGCGAATATAAAAATAAAAAAATCGGCACGCACAGCCGCGCAGTCTGTTTTTCATTTCATCCGCGCAAAGCGATTACGACGGGCGAAGGCGGCATGGTGACGACCAACGACCCCGACATCGCACATCAAATCGAAATGCTGCGCTCGCACGGCGCGAACGTTTCCGATTACGCGCGGCACGGCGCGGACCGAGTCATCATTGAAGAGTATCCGATACTCGGTTACAATTTTCGTCTGACCGATATTCAAGGCGCCATCGGCGTCGAGCAAATGAAAAAGTTGGATTGGATTTTGCAGCGTCGCTTGGAAATCGGTAAACGCTATAACGACGCGTTCGCCGATTTGGATTTTATCGAAACGCCCTACGAGCCGCCGTATGCAAAACATACGTATCAATCGTATTGCTTGCGCGTCGCGCACAATGCGCCCAAAACGCGCGATGAAATTATGGCGGCGATGCAAGCGCAAGGCATTGCGACGCGGCGCGGCGTGATGGCTTCGCATCTCGAACCGTTCTATGTGAACAAATACGGACGCGTTTCGCTCCCCGTCACCGAACAAGCCACGCGCGATACGATTCTCTTGCCCATCTACGCGCAGATGACCGAGCAAGAGCAAGAGACTGTGATTGCAGCCTTTCGTCGGATTTTGGGAGCGTAGGGTTCACGATGCGCGCCGCTTGGCTTTGTACCCCTCGAATCTGGCTTGGCATGATTTGTCTGCTCCAGGTCATTTTTGCGCTCTATTATTTTCCGCTCGAGGGCATCTCGCAGAACATGCCGTATGGGCAGCGCGACTATGGCTTTCACTTTTACAACGCATATGCGGCGACGAATTTCGAGCGCAGTTCACAACAGTTATGGGGATACGACCCGTTTTTTCTTGCGGGGTATCCGTCTAACGTGCTCGACAATCTCGATAATCGGTTGATTGAAATGGGCGTCGTCGCACTCAACTTTATGGGGGAGCCGCGCGCCTTTAATTTGATTGTGCTGGCGTTTTATGTTGGCGCGCCATTGTGCGGGTACGCCACCGCGCGCACTTTGGGTTTGACCGCGTGGACGGGGGTTGCCACCGCCGCGCTAGCCGTCGTGATTTTTCAATTCGAGTCGTTCGCACACAGCATGTGGCGGACAGGCGCAATTTCGTTCTTGACCAGCGCGTATCTCGCGCCGCTCGTTATCGCTCTGTTTGCCAAATATATTGACCAGCCAGCGCGTTGGAGCTGGGTGTGGTTTGCCCTGTCGCTTGTTTTAATTTCGATTCTGCATGGATTCGCATTTTTTATTTTGCTTGTGCCCGCTCTCGTGTTGTACGGGATTGCCGCGCGCCGAATGACACCGCGACAACATGTTGCGATTTGGGCAAGTCTGGGCATTGTTCTATTGGCGAACATCGGCTGGCTGGTCCCTTCCTTGCGTTATTTGACGTACTTGAACGCGCAAAGTATGCAGTTGCAAGGGGGATGGGACGCCTTTCTCGCCGATTTGCGCGGGGTGGTGTGGCAGCAGCCGAACGGAATCTCAAGTACGGCGGGACTGCGCTGGAGCATCACCCTGTTGGGAATTCTTGGCGTATGGAAGTGGCAGCGCCAGACCAAATCGCCGAGCGCGCGCGCGCTGGGCGCGGGCATTGTGACGTTGTTGGGGTTTGCTTATTTGGGAACGTATGTGCCCGGCGTGAGCGCGTTAGAAACATTTCGTTATGTAGTTCCGGCATCATTTCTGGCGTGCGCCCCAGCCGCGCGCAGACTCGTCAATATCCCTTGGCGAGAGTTTCTTGACGTGCGCAATTGGCGCACCCATCTGTCGTTTGCGTCACTCGGCGTTTTGTTAGTGTTGAGCAGCCTCAGCGGCGGACGCGCGGTGTTCGCCAACGCGCCGCGCCTGAATTCCTTTGTCGCGCAAGACCCAAATTACGCCATGCTGCCGACAAACTGCCAGCTCCGTTTGTTTGCGTGGATTCGGCGCAATACCCGCGCGGACGCGCGCATTCTCGTTCAAGACAATCGTACCGGCGCGCTGCTGCCCTATTTTGTGAAACGTGAAGTAATCGGCGGTCCTTATTTTCAACGCCAGTTTGAACACAATTTGGCAAATGCCAGTTTCAAGAAAATTTTCGGCACGCCAATTTCGGATTTGAGCAATGACCTTTTCGAAAAATATCTCGATGTGTTCAACGTGGGTTGGATTGTCAGCGATGACGGCGCAGACCCCAAAGGGAGTCTCACCAATTACTATCGCACCATGTCGCCGGAATTTATGGAATATAGGACTGCCATCTGTAACTTGAGCGTCTATCGCGTCACTTTGGAACATTCCTTCTTTTTGCAAGGCACAGGCACGGTCAAGGCAGACTATAATGTTTTGCGCGTCACCGGCGCCAGCGCGGGCAGTGTGGTGTTGAAATATCATGTTCTCGATACATTGCGCACTGACCCGCCGCTGCCGCTTTCCAAAATGCTCATGCTCAATGACACGATTGGTTTCATTCAAGTAGAAAATGGGGACGTGAGCGATTTCTTGATTTATAACTCCTACACGCCGTGACCATGTTCGCTGATTCCATCTCGATTGTGATTCCCGCGTTCAACGAAGAGGCGACCATCGTTTCTGTCGTGGACGAAGCGCGCGACGTTTTGAAATCGCTTACGCGTGACTATGAAGTGTTGGTCGTAGATGACGGCTCGACAGACCAAACGGGCGCGCTGGCGGAGGAACTGGCGCGCGCAGATGCCGCGCACGTGCGCGTCATTCATCACGAAGCGAACAAAGGTTTCGCGGGCGCGATTCGCACGTGCTATGCCAACGCGTCAAAAGATTGGGTGTTTCTGGCGCCGGCGGACAAGCAGGTGGATTTAAGCGAATTGAAAAATTTTGTCGCGCTCACAAATGGGAATGATATTGTCGTGGGTTATCGCAAACATCGCGCGGACGGAGTGCGCCGCGAATTGAATTCGTTCGTGTTTCATTTATTGTGCCGCATTTTCTTTGGCATCAAGTTAAAACAAATTTCCACTTCAAAATTGTATCGCCGCGCGTTACTGCAAGCCATTCCCCTGCAAGCCGCGCCTTCGTCGGCGATGATTGAGCCCGAAGTGATTTTTCAAGCGATGCGGCGCGGCGCGCGCATCACCGAAGTGGGCATGAATCATTACCCGCGCGCGGCGGGCAAACCAAAAGGCACCGGCGCGCGCATGATTTTCAATACGTTCGGCGAAATGTTTCGGCTGTGGTGGGTCCTCCGCGTTGCTCCGCACAGTTCTCCCGAAGCGGTCCCCGCGCCCGCGCGCAAAAGTTAGCGCGTTGGGCAAGGAACTTTTCTCTCCGCGATTCTGTCTGAAAGGTACGATGAATAAAAAACTTTTTCTCGCGGCGTTGTGTGTGGTCGCGCTGTTTGGCTGTCAAGCGCCGCGCAGCACACCAACGTCCAATGCAAATCCTCAAACCGGGAATACAACGGGCGACGGGCGTACCGTGATTGCCCGCCCCGAAAGCACCCAAACACCAAACATTATCATTGAAGAAGAGCCGGGCGTCACGGGCGCGGCGCCGACGTTCACTCCCGCGTCCACCGTACAAGAGCGAGCAACCCCTGTCGCATTCGGCGCGGGCGAAACACCGCAAGCACCGCAAGAACAACTAACGGCACTCCCGACCGTCAACATTGACCGTCCGCTTTTGCCCACCCCGGGTCCCACTGCTCCGGGCGTTGCGCCGAATACTCCGAAAGTGGGCAGTGTCGGCGCGCCGTTGGACTTGGGTGGCGCGACCATCACGGTCACGGGCACACAGCGCAGTGGACCAAATCAAGGAGATTTGCCGCGTCAAGGCAACGAATTTTTGATTGTCGAGTTCACACTGCAAAATACGAGCAGTCGTGTGCTCACGTTCGATGCGTCACAATTCACGCTGCGCGCGAGCGATGGCACGTTGATAAACTATGACGACGTGACGTTTCAAGACAACGTGCTTCGCACAGCCGACATGTCGCCGAACCAAACGCGCAATACTTCGGTCGTGTTTCAAATCCCAACGGGGTCGAACGGATACACGCTCGTCTTGGGCGACGCGGCGAGTGGCGGCATTGCAGCGATTCCCTTGAATTGATGTCTGCACTGCGAACGCGGTTACTGCATTATGCGACGGCGCGCCGAATCGTTTTGGTTCTGCTCGCCGTCGCTGTTATCGTACAAGTCGGTTACGCGCTGACGAATCACGCGCCGCCAATTTGGGACGAAACGGGACACACGCGCGCGGCGCAAGCGCTGCTCCACATCCAATCGTTCGGCGACCTGTCGGACGCGGTGCGTACCTCACTGCGCTACGGCTTGGTTTATCCGTTGTGGCTCGCAAGCATCTATGGCGCGGCGGGCGAAAACTTTATTCTCGCGCGGATTTTGCAGGGCATCGTTGCGGTGGGCACGCTCGCGTTTTTGTATCTGACCGCGCGCGAGTTGTACGGCAAACGCGCGGGCGTCGTCACTCTCGCGCTCGGCGTGGTGTATCTGCCATTTGTTGCCACCGCCGCGCGGTTGCTTTCGGAAACGCTCGCATTATTTTGGCTCGCGCTCGCGTTGTGGCTTGTCGCGCGCGGGCTGAAACGCAATGACGCGCGCGCGTTATTTCTGGCAGGCATTGTTACAGTACTGGCTGGTCTGACGCGTCCGACATTGCAAATGCTGTTTGTGGCGTTCGGCGTCGCCGTGTTTGTTGTGTTGTGGCTCACAAAACAAAAAACGCGGCGCGGTCTTTATTTTGTCGCGGGCGTTTTGTTGGTGGTCATTCCATTCATGCTTTTTACGCGCGTGACGATTGGACGCGCGACGTTGAGCGGCAGCGTGAGTCCGTTTGAAGGAATCTTTGTCGGCAATTACATTCCCGACGGGGGTTATCCCACCGACACGCGTTCATTTCTGCACGCCTATCCACAGCCCGAATTTGATTCCGTGCGCGCAGAACAGCGCGCGCCCAAAGATATTGATTTCGCGCGCGTGACGTTGCAGGTTGCCGCGCGTGACCCGCTCGGTTTTGTTTTGCTTCAAGCGCGTAAATTGTATGACCAATGGCGCGCGCCGTTTAACGATTTTGAAATTGATTTTGGCGTTCCCTACGCGTTCCAAGTCTTCGCGCACGTGCTGATTATTTTGTTCGGCGCCATCGGCGCGCTTGCGTTTTGGAAAAAACAGCCGCTGACCCTTGTGCTTGTGATGGGTTGGTTGTACATCGTCGTCACAAATCTCATTGTGCCGGTCGAACGACGTTACGCGTTTCCCGGCATCCCGTTCGCGTTGCTCCTCGCGGGCGCCACAATCGAGAGCGGGTTGGGAATTGCCGCGTCGCGCCAAAATTTCGACGGATGGATGCGCGCGGCGCTCCTGATTGTTGTACCCGGCGCACTGTTGTTGTTTGCCGTATTCAATCTGAATCGCCCCGCAGGACCGCAAGCCATCCTGACGGCAGATGCGACGACAGAAATTCAATTCACGCTTCCCACTGCCTCTGCACAAATGGTCGCCGCCGCGTTGTTCCTTGACGCGCAAAATCTCGCGCGCGGACAAGTGCAAATTCGCTATGACGGCGAATGGCTGGAACCGCCGCTTCAAATCAATCGCGTGTTTGAAAATGCCACCTACGCGACGCTCATCCAAAAACGCGGATTGGAAACGCGTGAACTCGCGCAATGGTTTGTATTTGACGTTGACCCGCGCGCACTGAACGCGACGGGCGCGTTGCGCGTGCGGATTCATGGACCGGCTGTCTTGACGGAGCAAACCGCGCAGGCAGATTCTGCGGCGCGCTTGCCCGCACTCGATTCGCTTGCGCCGAACGACAACACCTCGCTCTATAAATATCTCGCCGACGGCGATTTTCGCATTCCTCGCACGTACGCGCTCGATAGCGCCAATAAATCTTCCAATTCACCATACCGCGTGTTGTTGGTCTTGACGCGCGCCGATGGGACACAACAGATTCTATGGTGAGCAGATTTTCACGCGACGAACGCTGGCGTGATGCACGCGTATGGCTTGCCGTCGGCATTGTGCTGGCGATTCTGTTGTTTTTTGGGCAAGCGGTATTCGTGCAAGGCGTTTTCTTTTTGGGCGATACGTCACACGGCTATTTTCCGCGTTTGGTGTACACGGCGAACGCGCTGCGCGCGGGGCACATGCCATTATGGAATCCGCTCGTTTCGCTCGGCGGTCCCCACATCGGCGACCCCGCCGCGCTCGCCTTGTATCCGCCCGCATGGATTCTATTTCTGCTGTTGCCCGCTCCTGTCGCGTACGATTATTTGATTCTGTTTCATCTCGCGCTCGCCGCGCTCTTTATGTTTTTGTACATGCGGCGCATCGGCGTGGGCGCGTGCGGCGCGATTTTTTCCGCGCTGCTCTTGCCGTTTAGCGGCTGGATGCTCACACATTACGAACACATTAACGTCTTTATCGGGGCGTTGTATCTGCCGCTGTTGTTTTGGATTGTCGAAGGCGCGTTTCAAAAAACAACCTGGCGTTGGTTCGTCGTCAGCGCGTGCGCGCTGGGTTTTTATTTTTTGGGCGCGCACGCGCAGATGCCCTTGTTCGCGAGCGTGGGATTGCTGTTGTATGCGTTCGGACGCGCCCTCGTTGCGCGGCGCAGTGGCTGGAGTTGGAAAAACATCGCGTGGAGCTTGGCGCTGCTCGCCGCGCTCGGCATTCTCGGCGTTGGACTCGCGGCGATTCAGCTTTTGCCGACGGCTCAAGCCGTCGCGTTGTCGAATCGCAGTGGCGGTGTCGGCGCGGATGTGGCGCTCGGTTATTCGCTTCCGCCTGAACAGATTTTTACGCTGTTCGCGCCGTACCTTTTCGGTTCTCCGACGGGCGTGGCGTATTGGGGACGCGGTGCGTTCCGCGAAATGACAACCTACATTGGCATCTTGCCGCTCGCGTTCGCGGTGGTTGGAATTTTCCGTGTACGCAAAAACACCTTTGCGTTTCTGCTCGCGCTGATTGCGCTCGTCGCGTGGGTTTTGGCAATGGGGCGCTTTACGCCACTGTACGGCGCGCTGGCATCCCTGCCCTTGTTCAATTCGGTGCGTTATCCGCCGCGCTTTTTGTTTTTGGTTTCCTTTGCGTTGGTCGCGCTCGCAGGCATCGGTTTGGAACGTGTGTTGAAGGCGCGTACAAGTTCACGCGTTGTCTCCGCCGCGCTGGTTGTTGGCGGAATTTTGGTCGCGCTCTTGGTGATTCTCAATCTGCTCTTTATCCAGCATTCATTCTTGAACAGCATATTGGAAACCCTTGCCGATTTGTACGGGCAGGCACAGCATCCGGTCATTTTTTATTTGGAGCGTTTGGAATTTGCCCTGAGTTGGAACAATCTTTCCGGTCTGGCGCTGTTGGGTTTTCTCACCGCGTCGTGCCTTGCCGTAATGTTGTTCGCCGCGCGCAAAATTCCCGCTTCCGGATTCGTCGCGGGCGCAATCGTCTTGAGCGTTCTCGATTTGTGGATGTTTAACTTCAGTTTGCCCTATAACCGTTTGACCGACCCGCGCCTCTATACCACGCCGCCCGCGAATGCAACGATTCTGCAGCAAGATACGTCTGATTACCGTATTTATTATTTTGACCACGACGACAGCGCGTCCGTGCGCGAGGTGCAAACTAAATTACAGCAAGGCGATTACGCTCCGTACATCGAACGTTTGCGCGAAGGATTGCGCGGTTCCTTCAACACGCTCTTTAATATTTCGAGTGTGACCGGATATGCCACCGAACAGCAGCGCCATTACGAGGTGATGCGCGCGCTCGGTGGCTTGCCTGCGTACGACCTCGTTGGCGACGACCAATACAGCGATACGCTCAATTTGAAACTCTTGAGTTTGTTGAATGGCAAATATGTCACCTCACTCGAAGATTTGAATGATGTCGGTTTGACATTGCTCCATCGCGGCGCACTCGTCAATTTGTACCGCAACGAAAATGTTTTGCCGCGCGCGTTCATTCCCGCGCAGTACGAGGTGCTTGAACCCGCGCTCGTTTTACAAGCATTGACCGCCGCAAACTTTGAGCCGCGCGCAACCGTGCTGCTGGAACAAGACCCGCGCCTCGCGCAAAATTCCAATGCGCGCGGGCGCGCAGAAATTACGCATAACGCGCCCGAGCAGGTTGACGTTGCGGTCCACATGGAAACGCCGGGCATTTTGGTTTTGAGCGACGCGTATTATCCGGGTTGGCGCGTGGAGGTGGATGGTGCGCCGTCCGAAATTTTGCGCGCGGATTATTTATTGCGCGGCGTGGCATTAACGCAAGGTGTACACACCGTGCGTTTTACGTACGTGTCCGACAGTTTCCACTACGGCGCGCTTGCCACCGCCGGCAGTTTTGGCATTCTGCTGTTGATTGCGGCGGCGGGCTGGCGACGCGCACACAAGCCGACTGCATTGCCTATTGAAGTTGGAACGAAAGCGTGATATAGCTGTTTCTATTGTGTTCAATCTTGACGGAGTTGAAGATGTGTCCCGATACACCCATGTCAAATGAAATGGGGGTGCGGTAGGGCAAATTTGAAATTTGCCGTACATTTTTGAGAGAGGTCAACATGCCAAAACGTTCGCGCCGCCTCGCTACGCTTTCTGCCACGACAACTGTATGGTCACCGCGCCAAGCCATTCCGGGCACAAGCAAAGCCCGCGACCAAATTGATTCGGTCATGGATTCCAAAGGGAAACAGTGGGCAGTCTGGCGCGATTCGTCCAGCGGCAATTTTGACTTGTGGTATTCCAAACGCCGCTTGAAACGCGCGTGGCATCCCGCCGCCATGATTGAGGGCACGCGCGCAAATTTGAATTTTGCGCTCGCCGCCGCGCCGGAGGGACGCGTGCTGTTGACATGGAACGACGCGTCCAATCCGAAACGCATCGGCTATTTGGAATTTTTAAACAAACCGGGCAAAGCAATTTTCTTGCCGAACGACAGCGGCTTGAGCGACCAATTCCCCCAAGTCGCCGCGAGCGCGGACGGCACGCGGTATCTGGTGTGGACGCGCGGCACAAAAATTTTCTTTGCCGCGTCGAGCGATGGCAAGAGCTGGAACATTTCACCGCTAACGCTGCGTGACGGATTCACGGCGCCCGCCGTCGCGGTAGATGACACGACGCAAACGCTGCATGTCGCCTATATTTCTTCCGGCGGCGACGGAACAATTTTTTATCAGGCGACCCCGCTTCAAACGCCGGCGTGGTCAGCGCCCAAGTCATTGGGACGCGGCAAAGATTTGGCGCTCGAGGCGCGCGACGGCAAACTGATGCTCTGCTGGGGTAACGATTTGGATGCGAATCGGCAGGTGGCGGTGCGCGTTTTGCAAGGTGGACGTTGGAGCGCGACGACGCATCCGCCCGGCGTGAGCGTCAGCGGATTTCAACCGCACGGCGTCATTGACTCGCGCGGCGATATGCACTTGATTTGGTCGCAATTTGTCGCGCCGGTGGAACAGTACAAACTTTATTTTTCGGATTTTACTGATGGCGCGTGGGCGGACGCGCAGCCCTATGACATGCCGCAAACTAAAAATGTGGGCAATGATTTGGTCATTGACAGCGCGGACGGCTTACATGCGGTGCATGTGGTGGCGAGTGTGCTCGACGCGCCGTATTATTGGGACCGTATTCCTAACGCGTAATCCGCCGCGCGTTTGGGCGAACCTGTTTGGGATGCTATAATCTGCTTGTTGCGTCGGGCGGGTCACTTGAAATTTCGCGCGTACGTCAATCAATCGGGTAGGAGTTTTTTCATGTCGAATGTGAACGTCAAATCTCTCGCGCCCTCTGCGCGTCTTTTGAAAACGTTGGGTATCACCGCACTCATCACCATGGCACTCGGACTGCTTGCGCTCAACGCGGGCAGTGTCCTTGCCGCCAATTGGACGACCCCCAAAGAAATTCCCGGCACCAATCTCGCCAGCGACGACATTTCCACCGCACTTGAATCGAACGGCAAACAATGGGTCATTTGGAAGGATTCTCCCGGCGCGAATTTCCAGATTTGGTATTCGAGCCGCAATGCCAATGGCAACTGGGCGAGCGCCCAAGTTCTGCAAGGTAACGATAACAATTATTTCCCCTCGCTCGGAGTTACGGCGGACGACAAAAAACTCGCGGCGTGGCAGCAATTGGTTAGCGGCGTCCATCGCGTCGCCTTTGCCCAGTTTGCGAATTCGCCGGGCGGGACGAACCTGCTCTCTGCAACAGGTCCCGCGCAATATCACCCTGCCGTCGCCACATCTTCCGGCGGCAAACGCTTTGTTCTTTTTTCGCGCGGCGGTACGCTCTATTTGGCGGAATCGAATAACGGCAGCAATTGGTCGTTTGACCCCGTAGACGGCGCCGGTCCCAACGCGTATTATCCTGATGTCGCCGTTGACGATTCCACCGGCTTGGTGCATGTGGCATGGTGGACGGATTCCGGCGCCATCAATTACATTCAACGCAACATCAGCGGGGGCAATTGGAAAAATCAACAATATCTCGGCGCGGGGAAAAACGTCAATATCGCCGCGCGCAATGGCAAAGTGATTGTGAGTTGGGCGGACGTCAACGCGAATTATCAATTGGCAGTGCGCCAAATGAAAAACAACAACTGGGGCGGTATCGAACGCCCTTCGCGTTTTTCCGGCGGCTTTCGTCCGCACGCTGTCATTGATTCATCCGGCGACCCGCATGTCATCTGGATGCAGAACATAGACAATGTCAATTACGACATTTTCTATTCCGACTTTGACAAAGGCAAATGGTCGGACGCGCAGGCGCTGCGTTCCTCCGGTGGTTTCAACGAAGGGAACGATTTGGCAATTGACAGCGGCAATAATTTGCACGCCGTCTTTTTGGAAAACGCGAGTCACAAGACCGCGTTTAGCAGTGACCGCGCGGGCACGGGCGGCGCAACGCCAACCGTTTCTCCGACAGGTCCGACGGCGACGCCGACCACGCCGGGCGTGGGCACCACGCGTTATAACGATTCCAATTCTGCCATCAATTATCGCGAATCGTGGCTCTATGACACCAGCGACCCGAATCCGATTCAGGGCGATTATCACGCCACCAATCAATCGGGCGCGCGCGCGCTGTTCACATTTTACGGCGATGCCATCAAAGTCATTTACATGACCTCCCGAAATTACGGCAAAGCCGAAATCCAAATTGACGGCAACAAAGTGGACACGATTGATATGTATTCAAGTTCGCTCACCTATCGCGTGTCTAAAAAATACAGCGGCTTGGCGCACGGCACACACCAAATCAAAATTATCAACGCCGGCACCAAGAATCCGTCCTCTTCCGGTTACTATATTACGCTCGACGCGCTCGACGTGACCGTTTCCGCCGTAATGGAAACGCCAACCTTTACACCGACAATTACCAATACGCCCACCGCGACCAACACGGCGACCGAAACGCTTACACCTACGGCGACAACGACCATTGACCCGAACATTACGCCAACCGAAACAAGCACGCCGACCGAAACGCCGACCATCACCGAGACGCCAACTATCACCGAAACACCGACCATCACCGAAACACCGACGGTTACGTCAACGCCTGCAAAAAAGAAATATTATGATGACCGCAACAAGCAAATCCAATATTCGGGCAAGTGGACCAATCGCGACGGTGAACCCGGCTGTCTTTACAAAGGAACATCCAAATACGCCGAACCGCTCGCCAAAAACAAACTCACGTTTACGTTTACCGGCTCGCAAATCAAATATTGGTATGTTACCGGTCCGGACATGGGCAAAGTCCGAATCAAGATTGACGGAGTAAAAGTGGGCGTGGTCAATCTCTCGCGCGCGGAAGCCATGTGTAAATCGTGGACATCCAAGATTCTCGCTCAAGGCGAACACACGATTGAGATTGGTCGTCAAAAGAAACTCGGTCGCATGAGCATTGACGTGCTCACGGTTTTCCCGTAAACGCCCTTGCGACGAATTACACAGGCGGCTCGGATAACCGAGCCGCCTTGTCTGTACGATGCAGCTGCTCTATTTGATTGCGATGTATGGACCCCAGTATTTGGGAAACCTTATCCATCGCGAGTTGGGTCACGAATTTATCGCGCGGGGACATGGCTTTCGCGTCTTTGCGCTCGCCAGTCTCAAGGAACGCGCCAAATCTTCCACCGCTTCCCTCGAATCAGCTGATTCGATAGAAGAAAATATCGCCGTCCATCGCGCGCTGACCGCCGGCACATTCGGTTCGAATGCAGTCAACGCGTTGGCAAAACCCTTGCTGCACTATGACCGCTTTGGCATGGGCTGGTGGACGCTCCGTCATTTCCTCGCCGCGCATCCCGAGATTGACCTCGTGCTTGCCGAAGGCGCCTACCCCTTTGGCGCGATGGCAGCCACCGCGCTGGCTTCGCTCCGCACGCCGAGTCCAAACCTGCCAAAACTTGTCATCACCGTCGCCGGCGGTGATTTCATCAACAGCCGCGCGACACAATACGGCTATGGGCGCTTTCGCACGGCGCGCCGTCTCATGCGCTATGCGTTTGCGCGCGCGTCCGCCGTGCGCGTGACGACGCCGCTGGTGCGCGAACGCGTGCTCGCGCTCGGCGCGTTGCCGGAAAAAATCGCACTCGTGCCGCGCAATATCGCCGCGTACTGTTTCCCTCCGCCCGCCGTTCCCCTCGCGACCTTTCGCGCTGACGCGCGCGCCGCGCTCAATTCTCAATACCATTTTGCAAACGTACATCTCCTGCTCGCCGTAGGACGACTGTTGCCCATCAAAGGATTTGATACGCTCCTCCGCGCGTTACCGGAAATCATCGCGCGTGCGGGCGATACGCGTCTGCTGCTCGTCGGACCCAATCGCATTGACCCGCAGCACGGAGACTATCAAAAATTTCTGGAACGCCTCGCAGTGGAATGCAGCGTGCGCGAAAAAATAATTTTCACGGGCGCAGTGCCGCATCAAGACATGCGCGCGCTCGCCGCCGCCGCGGACCTCATTGTGGTGCCCAGCGTCCTCGAAGGCATGAACAAAATTGCGGTGGAAGGCGCGGCGGTAGCAACGCCATCCGTCGTCACGCGTACGGCAGGCATTGCGGATTTGATGACCCAAGCCAACGTTGGCGAAATCGTCGAACCGAATGACCGCGCCGCGCTCGCCGAACGCATCAGTGCGCTCTTGAACGATGCCCCGCGCCGCGCCGAATTGGGCGCGCGCGGTGTGGTGTGGGCACAGCAGTTTTCTTCGCGCGTCGTCGGCGCGCAATTGATTGACGTATGCGAACGGGTGGTGAGTTGACACGCGCAGCGCCGCGCGCGTTCCTGCGCTCGCCCTACGCGACCGCGCTTCTCTTGCTCCTTGCCGCGCTCGCGGTGTTTCTCCTCTATTTTTATTTTTTCAATAACGGCGAACCGACGTGGTGGTCGGATACGTACGAGTACGCGGTGGTCGCGCGGAATGTCGGCGAAGGACGCGGCTTGATTGACACCGCGCACTATGTATTGGACACGTGGCTGCTCCAAAATTTTCCGCTGCCGATGCCGTACGCGCATCATGACATCGGCTTGCCGCTGTTGATGGGCGGCGTCATCGCGCTGCTGCCCGACAACAACGCAGCGGTGGCGTGGACCGGCGGAATCTTTTTTATGCTGCTCGTCCCGTTGACCTTTTGGTTCGGGCGAAACATGTACAACAACGCGGTCGGCGTACTCGCCGCGCTGCTCGCGCTCATCAATGTTCAACTCGTCAGTTACAGCACAACGGGTCTCTCCGAAGTACCGTATGCGTTTTTCATGACGCTGTTTTGGTTCGCGTTGTATCGCGCGAAAACGCGCCGGGACATTTTTCTCGCGGGCGCGTTGTTTGGTTGGCTGTGGGTGCTGCGTTCGAATACGTTGAGCGCGCTGCCGTGGATTTTGCTTTTCCTCGCGCTCGCCCCCGCAAGCGGCAGTACAGCGTTCGCATGGAGTCGCGCGTTGTGGAAAAATTTGTGGGAGACGCGGCGCAAAATTTTTGCGCGCCTGTCGGTGTTCCTCGTGGGCTTGCTGCTCATTTTGTCGCCAACGCTCCTTCGCAATTATCAAACGCTCGGCAATCCGTTCTACACAGTTTCGAGCATGTACGCACTCGTGTTTTATACGGACGTGTTTGAGGGAAAAAATACAGCGCTCTTTTCCAATATTGGCGTGGACGTAAATCCCGCGCAATACCTCATCACGCATCCCGACCAGCTGTGGAGCAAAATGAATTATCAACTGCCGCAAACGTTCGCGGGTTTGTGGAACGGCGGAATTTTGCAGCCGACAGTGGTGGATGCGATAGAAATTGTTTTGTTCTTGCTCAGCGCATTTATCCCGCGCCGCAATGAACCACCGCGCACGCGGATGTTTCGCTGGCTCATTTATTTGTGCCTTGCGAGCGCGCTGCTGCTCGGCTCGGTCACCCACGTGCGGTGGCGTCACCTGTACGGCTTTTTGCCAATTGTGCTGCTTTGGATTGCGGAATTGGTGCTGCGCCTGTCCAATTTGAAACTCGCGCGTCTGCAATTTTTTTTGGACCCAAAATTTCTCGTTCCCTTTGCGGCGCTCGTTCTCGCCCTGCCCAGCGCGCCTGCCATTGCGCGCACGTTTCATAATGGACAACTGTTGGATCGCCAATATCGTCAAATGGGTCGTTGGCTGCGGCAGAATACGCCGGACGATGCGTTGATTTTGATAGAGCGCGGCGACGCGTCATTCGGAATGCAGAACGCGATGGCATGGTACGGACGCCGCGAAATTGCCGAGTTTGCGGATTTCACCGCCGAATATTTTGACCGCGTGCGCGGCACGCGTCCGATGTACGTGCTGTTTGTGATGACGAAACCGCAGGCACACGAAAACGCGTTGGCGCACGCGGGGCTGCCGCAGTATAAAAAAATCGCCGAGCGTCCCGGCGACATGGGCTTGGACGCGGTGTTGTACGCGCCGCCGTAACATTTTTCGCCCCCGGCATCGTGCCAACACCCTATTGACGCGCCGCGCATTCTCGCGTTTAATACAGACGAATTTCCCCGGAAGGAACCGATATGCGCCGATTTTTAATTCCGCTTGTTCCCCTCGTCTTTGCTCTTGCTACGGTATTGCTCCTCACCTTTAGCGCGTTTGCCACGACATGGAGTGACCCATTCGCCGTTGCCGATTCTGCCAAACGCCCCGCCGTCGCGATAGATGCGAATGGCGAGATGCACATCGTCTGGGCAAACTCGCAGCGCAGCATCATCGAGTATCGCCACTGTGCCGCGTCTGATGCGTGCGACGCGATTGAAAAATTGCCGCGCCTCAACGGCAGCGCCAAGAATCCGGCGCTCGCAGTGGATACGCAAAATCGCCCGATGGTGGTGTGGGAACAACAAAAAGCCAAAAAGCACACCATTTATTTTTCGCGGCGCGAGGCAGGCGTGTGGAGCACTCCGCTCGCGTTGTCTAATCAACCAAAAAGCGTTTTGCCCGCGCTCGCTATCGGCGACGACGACATTTCGCAAGTGGTGTACGAGAGTATTCAAAAAAATGGACGCGGCATTTACTATGTCACAACTACCGGCGCAATCCCGCGTCCGCCGATGTTGCTTGATTTGGAAACCGCCGACGCGCAAAAACTCACCAACGGGCGCAATGTGCGTATCGCAGTGGATGGTTCAAACCAAGCGCATGTCGTTTGGAATACATTGAGTCGTCCCTACAGCGTCAAGTATGCGTATCAAGTCGGCGGCGTGTTTGGTTCGCCCAAAATTGTTGCCGATGCCGCGCAAGACCAAACGCCCGATATTGCGATTGACCGCCATACGAATCGTGTGGGCATCATTTGGGAAACGCGCCGCAATAACCGCGCCGCGTTGATTCTTTTAGAGAACGGCGCCGAAGTGTTTCGCAAAAAGAATGTGGAAGGGGGATTTGACACAGTGCGCCGTCCGCGTCTCGCAGCAGACTGCGGCGGCAGATTTCAAATCGCGTTCCAGCGCGAAAAATCTGCCCAGAGCGATTGGAATATTTATTATCGCCAGTTTGACCCCGCAACGTTGACCTTTACCAAAACAACTCAATTGACCCAATCGCAAAAAGATGATGCGATGCCCGCGCTCGCGGCGAATCGTTTCGTGCTGCTCGCGTATATCACCGGCAGTGGCGGAAAACTCAACGCGCTGCGCGGCGACATTGACGGCGTGTGTTACGGCGAGCCAACGCCAACGCCAACTTTTACGCCTTGGGAACACATTCCAAATACGGACGCGAGCATCGTCTATTCCAAAGAATGGAAGACCCTTGACAATTCCAAAGCATCGGATGGAAATTTCGCGCGCTGCGGCGCAAGCACCGGATGCAAAAAAGGTTCGAGCGCGAAAATGGAATTTGTGGGCGGTTCGCGCATCGAATGGGAAACGGCGTATGCGAACGCGTATGGAAAAGTGGATGTGCTGCTCGACGGCAAAGCGTTTGAACGCGTGGACTTGTGCAGTTTGAACAAAAAATCGAGCAAGCCGAAATTCAGCAAACGAACGTACATTTTGAGCGGCGACGCCGGCACACCTCACAGCATCGAAATCAAGTGGGTCGGCGCCACCAACTGCACCGCAACAAACAAAGCGTATTTTGCCGTGGACGGTTTTAACATTTTGCGCTAAACACGAAACCTCGCAGGAAACCAAACACCTGCGAGGTTTTTTTCATGTATAATTTCACGCAACCCACTCAAGGAAAAAACGATGCGACAAAGCATTACGCTCTCTCATCAAGACGCCCAGCGCGCAATTGAAACGATGCGCGCTGAATGCGCCAAGCGCGGCAAGGACGGCGTTCTCGTGGTCGCCGACGCGCACGGCGAACTCATCGCGCTGCTGCGAATGAACAACGCGCCCCTTTCGTCCATCCAAATCGCCATGAACAAAGCATATACCGCCGCGCGCGAACGGAAACCATCGTACGAGCTTGGGCAAAAAGCGCGCGACCCCGAACGCGGTTTTCCGATGACGAATTTTGGCGAACTGCGTTATACCACGTGGGGAGGCGGACTGCCCATTGTCGTTGAAGGTGAAGTCGTCGGCGCGGTCGCCATCAGTGGTTTGCCCGAAAAAGAAGATATGGAAATCGCAGAGATTGGAAGAATGGCAGCCTTGGGAATTTTGTAACATTCGAACGGCGAGAGATGCGCTTTCGCGCGCAAGAATCGCTACAGAGCAACCATGAACGAAACATTGACTCAAACCACTCCACCGACTCTAGCAAAACGCGGTGCGCCCGACGCGGGCAAATATTTTCGCTACATGGCAGAATTCGTCGGATTCACCCGCGAGGACGAACAAGCCATCGTCAAAACGAAACCCATCGTCGAAAAACATCTCGCGGGCATCGTCAGCGATTTTTACGAACACCTCTTGCGCTATCCGCCGACGCGAAAATTTTTCCTCGACAAGAACGGCAACATTGATGTGCCATACTTGCAATTGCGAATGCGCCACAACGCGAATTTTTGGCGGCGCACCGTCGAGGGCAATTACGATGATGACTATGCGTCGTACATTGATTACGTCGGACGCGCACACACCTCACATGGCGCAGACCCGAGCATTTACATCGCAGAACGTTACGTGATTGGGATGGTAGGATTCATCTCACATGCGTTGAGCCACGCCATCATGGAGGAACTCCATGACAGGGACGAGGAATTTGAACACGACGCGAAAGAAGCGTGGGACAAATTGATGATGGTCGTGCTCGAAATGCTTTCACGCGCGTATTACAACGAGCGCGCGCCCGAAACGTTCGAGCCAAGCGTGGTGATAGACGAAGCGCACATCGAACAACTGGCGCAACAAGCCGTCGGGCAAGAGATGGGACAGCGTGAAACATCATACGTCAAAATTGTCACCGTCGCGCGCGTAGAGGAAATTCCCGAAGGCGAACGCAAAATAATTAACGTGGACGGAATCTCTATCGGCATTTTTCATCACAACGGAAATTTCTACGCGCTGCACAACAGTTGTCTCCATCGCGGCGGACCCGTTTGCACGGGTTCATTAAACGGCGACGTGATTGAATGTCCTTGGCACGGATTCCAATACGATGTGCGCGATGGACATTTATTGACGGACCCGAAATCGCATTTAGATACGTTTCGGGTGCAAGTAGAAGATGACGAAGTAAAATTGGAAATACCGCAATAGAAAAAATTACGCGGCGGGTGAAAATTCACCCGCCGCGTTTTCTTTTCGGTACTATACTGTTTGTTTTAACAAAAACTCTTTCGAGAGCTGCTCATTTGGAATTTGTTTCTCTGTTGGCAGATAGATCTCCACTGGAATTATCATCTGTGACAGATATTTGCACAGTAAGGGCCCGACATCACTCCACTCAAGCTGCCCTAGTCCGCAGCCAAGAGCTGGAACTGCGAGTGAGGCGATTCCTAAATTACTATAGTTGTTTAAAAGCCAAACTAACCCCTTTTCGATCCCGTCAATGTCTGACTTTTCCCGCCAATGATTCTTTGTCGGGAAAAGCAGAAACCATGTCTCCGCAGTACCATTCGCACCATAAAACGGATCCTCAACAAGCTCATCTTCAAGGGTCGCTTCGCGTTTATAGACATACGGTTTGCCCATTTGAAGCGTGTGATTCGCGCACAAATCTTGATAAAAGACATAGACATCTGGAAATTGATATTTCGCCCTTGACGCAAGTCCCTTTCCCATTACTCCAACACAGTTCACACTTATCGTTAGGGTCTGCATTCTGGAAAAGAACATATCTCCTTGCGCAACATAGAGCCAACTTGTAAGCGCACGCCGAAGCGATGGCTGAAAAAACATATTAGGATTAGGGATGATTGAGAGGCCAGAGGATGAAAGCATTCCCTTGACTCGATCCGCCACCGAATTATTTGCGACATAAATTCCTTCAATCAAGTCGGGAGAAATTAGGTCAGGAACAAGACATTCAGCCATCATCTTGCGAAGTGATCCATCCTCTTTATTCCACCACTCATTGTCGAGGACATCTTGCATTTTTGAAATGACCTTGCGCCCTTCGTTTCGCTCAAGAATTTGGGATTGTGAATGAGCTGCATTTCCCGTTGAAATGTAAATGTCATTTCGGTCAAGTACGTCTCGCCGAACTGCAACAATTGCAATTTGCTCTACTCCTTTTTCATTTACAACTCGGTAGAGCATGGCATTACGAGGTTGAAAATACAAATTTGCAAATTCCCACAAGCTGCGATGGTCGGGCGTCAAAATTGATTTACGATTCGAGACAATCTGTGAATCATAAATTGGTGTAAACGGGACATGGTCTCGCTCGACAATTTCGTGCGCCAAAATCCCGCGACTGACGATCGAGGGTAGATTATCAATATGCGTGATGTAATAAAGATTCCTGAATCGGAAACGCGCCATCTTTTTCACCGTACAATTTCCGTATCCAAATCCCTGCTAATCATACTTGATTACCTTCGCCCGTCAAGGAGTCCTCTCAACAACACAACCGCGCCCTTTTTATCCAACGGCTCATTATTATTCCCGCATTTCGGCGATTGCACACAGGATGGACAGCCGAATTCGCACGGACATTGTTCAATCGTTTCGAGCGTCGCCGTCCACAACGATTCCAACAACGCGAATGCTTTTTCCGTGATGCCGATGCCGCCGGGGAACCCATCGTAAATAAAAATTTGCGGCTTGCCTGTATCGGGATGCATCAAAATCGAAAGCCCGCCAATATCCCAACGGTCACACATTGCAAACAAAGGTAAAAGTCCGATGCACGCGTGTTCCGTTGCGTGAAGCGAACCCGCGAGGTCACAGCCCGCACGACTCAAGTCGTGAATACATTTTTCGGGAATATCCCACCACACTGCTTTTGTATCAAACAACTGCGGCGGATAATCCAAATCAATCGTCGCCAACACTTCTTCAGTGAATTGACGTTTGCGCCGATACCCAACAATTTGTTCCGTCACGCGCACGTCGCCGTAATGGACGGTGCAGCGACCGTCCGCTACAATTCGTTCGCGCAACGATTTCAAAATGCGCGTCTCGCCGTTCTCGCGCACTTCGGTATAAAAATCCACGTCAACGGGTTTGCAATACGCCGCGCCTGCCTCCAAATCCAATTTCGTCACGAGATACGATTCGCCTTGATGCAAATAAATCGCGCCTTCGTACGCGCGCTGCATCGCCGTCGTCGCCTCGATTTCTTCAATCGTTTTGAAATTATTTTTCGTGTCCACCAGCGAAACAATTTGGTCGGACACCGAACGAATGTTGACCTTTTCGGCAGGATAACCGAGTCCGCGAAAATACCATTGCTCATTCCGATATTCCAGCGTGCCGTTCCGCTCCAAACGAATCATCGCCTCGACAAATCCCGGTCCAAACAAATCTTCGTCCGCGTTCGTCAACGGCAACTCGTACGCCGCGCACGGCAAGTGTTTTTCCAAAATGTACGGATTGTCGGGGTAAATCAACGCGTGTTCGACGGGTTTCGCAAACAACACTTCGGGATGCCGCATAAAAAATTGATTCAACGGGTCGTCCATTCCAACCAAAATCGAAAGCGCGTCACGCGTCCCACGTCCCGAACGTCCGACTTGTTGCCACAACGACGCAATGGTGCCGGGAAAACCGACGACCACCGTCGCGTCGAGATGCCCCACATCAATCCCTAATTCCAACGCGTTCGTCGCCGTCACACCCAACAATTTTCCCGAAAACAAATCGCGTTCAATCGCGCGGCGTTCGTCGGCGAGATAACCCGCGCGATAGGATTTCACTTTGTCAACGAGTTCGGGCGCGGTGCGTTTCAAATTATCGCGCGCGTACAACAAAACCAATTCCGCCAATTTCCGCGCGCGCACGAACGTGATGTTTCGCATGTGTTCGCGCACGAGTTCGGAAAATAAATGCGCGGCTTCGGAATTTGCACTGCGGCGCGTCGTGCGCGTCTTGTCAATGAACGGCGGATTCCACAACGCGAATTCGCGCTGTCCGCGCGGCGCGCCATCTTCGGCAATCACTTTGGCGCGGCGTCCCGACAAGCGATGCACATGCTCGCCCGGATTCGCAATCGTTGCCGAACAAAAAATGAATTGCGGATTTGCGGAATAGTATTCGCACAAACGGCGCAATCGTCGCAGCACGCACGCGACCTGCGAACCGAACACGCCGCGATAAATGTGCGCTTCGTCAATGACGATATATTTCAAATTCGCAATGAAATCCGCCCACATCGAATGATTCGGCAAAATGCCGAGCGAGAGCATATCGGGATTCGTAAGAATGATGTTGCCGCGCTTGCGCAATTTCGTCCGCGCTTCGCGTTTCGTATCCCCGTCATACGTATCAAAAACAATTCTGTTCCCAGTCTCCAGTTCCCCAGTTATTTCCGCCAGCGCGCGCAGCTGGTCCTGCGCCAACGCCTTTGTCGGAAACAAATACAACGCGCGCGATTGTGGCTGTTCGAGAATCGCTTCGAGTACGGGAATGTTGTAGCACAACGTCTTGCCCGACGACGTACTCGTTGCGACGACCACATCAAATCCCTCGCGCGCGGCATTGATCGCGTGCGCTTGATGCGAGAAAAATTTTTCGATGCCGATTTGTTTCAACGCATCTGTCAGCGCGGGATGCAGCACTTTTTCCACACGCGCGTATTTCGCCGCGCGCGGCGCGAGATGTTCCAGATGAATGATTTGGTTGGCGTAATGCTTGTCGGAACGGAGGGAGGTGAGGAATTGGGTGGGAGTCACGGGGATTTGTGATTTCGGATTTTAGATTTCTGATTTACCCTTGAGCGGCAGTCGCGTTACCCGCACTCGCTTCTTGTCAACGACACAAATGGATTTTGGCAAAACTTGATTGTCAACTGAGTTTAGTACTTTTTCTAACAATTCGCGCATTTCACGTTCGGAGTAATTACCGCCGCGGAACAAAATTACTCCAGGACCATCGGCATTGCTCATTGCAAGCAATTGACCAAAATCCAAGTCCGCTGTGACGATGATACGCGACTCTTTCCGCGCGAGTTCAACGATTTCAGAATCATCAGCTTCTGCCAAGCCAACATCTTGCGCGTGAACCGCGGCGTGTCCTTTCTTGGCGAGCAATTTCACCAACTCGGTGAAACTGGCATCTCAATCAAGAATTTCATTCAGCAAATTCAATCACTTGCTCTTCGGCTAATGACGACGCGTATTCGAGTGCTTCATCAATATCCGCTGATTCAAGATAACGATATGCCTTCAAAATGGAATCACGTGTTTCGCCTGCCGCAAGAAGACCGAGCAAGCGCGAAACAGGAAAACGCAGATTCCGAATACACGGCTTGCCACCAAAAACATTCGGATTGACTGTGATTCGTGAAAATGTGAGCATACTCTCTCAATCCTCCCAATTGCCATTGACTTAGTTGTGCACCAGTTCGCTTTGAAGCAAGATGATATGCTATACTTGGGGTGTGCCAACTCGGAATTACTTTTTTTGCCGCAGTAATTTGCTTTGTAGCGGTGTTTTTCTTTTCGCTGATTTTTCTTCCATCTCTTGAGTGTGCCTTCGCACTCGCACTCATTCTCGCATTCGGGTTTATGCTCGCTTTACCTTACTCGCAAAAGCACAGATATTCAAAGCCACAAAACGATGAACGGTCGAAAAATCCCTGAGACCGCGTGTTGATTCTACATCCGTAGCAGGTTGGTGCGTTTGTGCTCATACAAGACTTTTCCTTGCTCTGTGATGCGCTTGATAAAATCATCGCCCATGCGAATTCGCTCTCGTACTTTGCGCGGCGTGCGCGCCAAAATATCCAGTCCAAAATAGCGTCGCGGAAATAAATCAGAAATTTCATCAGAACGTTCGACAGGACGTTTCTTGCTCCGCATAATCACCAACAAATCAATATCACTATCCAATGTCGGCTCACCATACGCGTACGAACCAAACAAAATAATTTTTTCAGGATGGATATTTTCGACGATACGTTTTGTGATGGCGCGCAACAACTCGCGCGGGACGAGTGTGTCACCGCGAAAATCTTCGATGATGTTTTTTGAATTCTTTATCGCTTAATTTTCTACGCGGTCATAACTCGAAAACATCTGTCCCAAGCCATCCAACCCCGCCGCGTCAAAATACAACGCGTTCATTTTGAAATCCACCGCAGGTTTCAACAAATCTCCAGCAACAATCGAATCGAATTCCTGTCCGCCCAAAATCCGATTGGCATGCGTGAGATACAAACGATTCAAGACGCCGCCTTCCAACAGCAACTGCAAAACTTGCGGACCCGCTGCTGAATAGACCACTCGATACCCAAGTTTTCGAACACGTTCTTGGAGCAATTTCCCCGTCACACGCTTCTTGCCTGCAACAAATACCGAACCCGCGTGCGCTTCAATCTCGCGCACGCGTTTCACATTCGGTTTCGCCGTTGTAAAAAAAATAGCGCGCCGCCCGTTTTGCGTCAAGACTTTTGGGATTGGGAAATCCAAACTCGCGCTAATAATGGCAATGTCCGGATGCGGCTTTAACCCGCGCGCGATTCTCCATTCGCGCAAATCCGCAAATTTCGGATTGTCCGTTTGCAAAATTTCTTGCGCGCGTCCCTCCGCCCAATCGCGCAAATATCGTCCGGTGGACAAAATCAAGTCCGCTTGCGCGGCGAGTTCTTGATACAAACGCCAATCGCGGTCATTCGCGATATTTTTCGGAATGAGCATTCCCTTGCCGCGCGGTCGCTTGACGGCGATGCGTCCGTCCAAACTCGTCACAAAATTCGCGTAAATGTACGGTTCTTTCCGATTCGCGAATTGTCGCAAATCGTGCGCCAGATACAGCCCGCGCAACTCGCGTTCCGCACTGGGCGGAGGATACAATTGCAAAACATCGCCGCGCATTTTATTGTTCACTGTTGACTGTTGACTGTTGATAACTCACAACCTGATACCTGATACTTGATACCTGATTACTGCACCCGTCCCGCCAAATACTCTATCAAATCAATCTTGCTTACGATTCCTGTCACTTTGTCTTCCTCACAAACCACCGCCGTTTTGCCATGTCGAAAAACTTCCGAGAGAACGGACAGCGACGTTTCAGGTCCGACGACTTCAGCCGCATCGCGGTCTACGATGTCTTCAATCGTTTCGTCCGCCTCGTGTTTGTGGTCGGAACTCAAAAGGTGATTGAGCAAGTCCACTTCCGTAATCATCCCCGCGTAACGCTGTCCGTCTTCCACCACAGGCAATTGCGAAATGTTAAATTCTTTCATGCGCGCAATCACCTGCGTTTTCAAATCGTTCTTGTGCGCGGTGACAACTTGAATTTTCTTGTGCGTCAACAAATCTTCCACACGTCCTTCCGCAAGCGGATAATCGAGGAAACGATTTTCGCGCATCCAATCGTCGTTGAAAATTTTCGACAAGTACCGCGAACCCGAATCGGGCAGCAGCACGACGACTGTTTTGTCCTCGTCCAAATTTTTCGCCACTTGGAGCGCGCCGTACACCGCCGAACCCGACGAGCCGCCGCAGAACAATCCTTCTTCGCGCACCAAGCGCCGCGTTATCAAAAAGGATTCACGGTCACCCGCTTGCACCACATCGTCCACGTACTGCAAATCCAACGCCGACGGCAAAAAATCTTCGCCAATGCCTTCGATTTTGTACACTTTTGGAAACGCGCCTTCGGGAATTTTTCCGCCCGCTTTGAATGTCGCGTAGAGCAATGAACCAACAGGGTCAACGCCGATAATTTTTACATTCGGATTTTTTTCCTTGAGAAATTTTCCCGTTCCCGTAATCGTTCCGCCCGTGCCCATGCCGCATACAAAATAATCAATTTTGCCTTGCGTCTGCTCCCAGATTTCAGGACCTGTCGTTTCGTAATGCGCTTGCGGATTCGCGGGATTCCAATACTGTCCCGCGAGAATCGTGTTTGGCGATTCTTCCGACAAACGTTTGGAAACGGAATAGTACGAACGCGGGTCATCGGGTTCAACCGCCGTTGGAGTAATCACGACGCGCGCGCCAAACGCGCGCAAGAGCCGAATTTTTTCTTCGCTCATTTTATCGGGCATCACAAAAATACACTTGTAACCTTTAATCGCCGCCGCAATCGCGAGACCAACGCCGGTGTTGCCGCTCGTGCCTTCAACGATTGTACCGCCCGGTTTCAATTTCCCTTCGCGTTCCGCGCGTTCAATCATCGCCAGACCGATGCGGTCTTTGACCGAACCGCCCGGATTCATAAATTCCAGTTTTGCATACACTTGCGCGCGAATCCCGCGCGTCACTTTATTCAATTTCACAAGCGGCGTATTCCCAATCGCTTGCACCACATCGTCATACACACGCAGTTCAAAAGTTTCCATAAGGATTCCTTGATTCCATTGTCTTGGTTGAAATTTTTGGCAGTATAGCACGCGCAAAATTGCGGGTCAAAAGTTTTTCGTCTATTCGCCCGGTACGAATTGAATCAGTTCCGAGTAAAGCCCAAACGGCGTTCCCCCATGGTCATATTGCTCGGCGACAATTCCAATCTGCGCGCAGAACCACTCGCGCGTTGCGCCCGAATTGTACAGTTCCTGTATTTCGAAACAATTTTCCTTCGCACTACCAAGAACCACGCGCTCGCCTTGCCACGTGATAATCCGCACACCGGGTATCCATGCGTCGTGATAGGGTGAAAACAACGCGCGCTGTTCTGCATTTGGATACCAGCGATTGTTTTGCGCCAGCGGAAAAATATAGTTGAGCGATGAGTTCTCGACGTTCTTCCAGTCCGAATCCCACGGTTGATAAATTTTGTTTCCATCTACAATCAACCAACGCGCTTGCGGATTCCGCATATTGCTAAAATAATTTTCTGCGAACGGCAGCGTGTCCAAATCGCGCGTGGTGTTGAGCAGCGCGGTCGAACGCACAACATGCGCCGCATACATCGAGTCGCGCGTTTCGACGGCGGCGACCGTATCCGTTACGCGCCATGTCGTCGTGATGCTTCCGCCGCCTTCGAGCGTATCGTATTGTGTCCAAGAATAGACCCACGTCGCGCCGAGCCGCAGCGGAAATTCGCGCAGCGTGTCTTGCGTCGAATAAAGCACCGCAGGCGGCGTCGGTGTCGGAATAAATTCGGGCGTCATGTTCGGATATTCTCGGAACAGCATGGTCGGCGTTGTGGTCGGCGCAAGCGTTGCGGTAGCGCTTGGCACAGCAGACGGCGCGATGGTTGGCACAATCGTCGGTGCGGGCGAACTGCATCCAAACAAAACGCAGAGCAGCCCGATGCAAAAAATAATTTCATTCCGTACAAGCCAGTTCATTTTTTCTCCAACGTCAATTCATACACCGCGCGCCGTTCGCGCCCGCTCGCATTCGCAATTCGTTTCACTGCTTCCGTGCGCGGCACACCCTTTTTCAATAACGCGCGCAACTCTTTTCTCACCCGCGCATCATCCCAGTCTGCCTTTTCTGTGTTCTGTATTCTGTGTTCTGGATTCTGCCCCTCAATCACCAACGTAAACTCCCCCCGCACCTCATTCTTTTCGAAATGTTCGCGCACTTCGCCAATCGTTCCGCGCTGAAATTCCTCAAACTTTTTTGTCAATTCACGCGCGACACAAATTTTTCGCGCACCGCCGAAAATGTTTTCCAAATCCTTTAGCGCGTCGCGCAAACGATGCGGCGTTTCAAATGCCACTATCGTCTCGCGTTCGCGGACGAGTTCGCGCAAAAATTTTCGCCGCGCTTGCGGCTCACGTGGCAAGAATCCGACATAATAAAACGCGTTTGCAGAAAGCCCCGAGGCCACCAACGCAGTCAACACCGCGCTCGCGCCGGGAATTGGGGAAACGCGATGTCCGCGCGCAATCGCTTCGCGTACGAGTTCATAGCCCGGGTCATTGATGCCCGGCGTCCCCGCTTCGGAAATCACCGCGACATTATTTTTTTCCAGCGCGTCGAGAATGTGATTCAGTTTGTGTTGTTTGCTGTGTTCAAAAAAAGAAGTAACGGGCGTATGAATTTCAAAATGATTGAGCAGTTGTTTCGCGGTGCGCGTATCTTCCGCCGCAACTAAAGAAACCGCGCGCAGAGTTTCCAATGCGCGCGGGGAAATGTCTTCGAGGTTGCCGATGGGGGTGGAGATGAGAAAGAGAATAGACATGGAAGATTAGAGACTGGAGACTGGAGACTTAATCTCCAATCTCGAGTCTCCAGTCTCTAGAGGTCATAGATTTCCGAATACTTTTTCTTGAGATACGCGATATACGAACGCGTCTGCAGGGGTTCGCCCGTGATGCGCGTGGCAAGTTCGGTGAGCGTGTATTTGCGTCCGTGCTGGTAAATGTTTTCGGTGAGCCATTCGCGCAAGGGTGCGAATTCACCGCGCGCGAATTGTTCGTCCAAATCGCCCAACTGTTCGCGCGCCTTGTCAAACAATTGCGCGGAAAAAAATGTTCCGAGCGAGTACGTGGGGAAATAGCCGTAATAGCCGAGCGACCAGTGGACATCTTGCAATACACCGTGTGCGACATCGGGCGGCGTGACGCCGAGATACGACGACATGGCTTCATCCCACCACGCGGGCAATTCCGAAACCTTTAGCTTGTTTTCAACCAGCATGTTCTCTGCTTCAAAGCGCAGCATCACGTGGAGCGAATATGTTACTTCATCTGCTTCGACGCGAATGTATGACGGCTGCACTTTGCTCACGGCACGGTACATTTTTTCCGCGTCCATGTCCGCCGCGTTTTTGCGAAAAGTCTTTTTGAATTTCGGAAAAAAGAATTGCCAAAACGCGCGCGAACGCCCGACCAAATTTTCCCACATGCGCGATTGCGATTCATGCACGCTCAAGGATGTTCCGCCCGCAAGCGTTGTCCGTTCAAAGCGGTCGGGCGAACCCAATTCATACAGCGCGTGTCCGCCCTCGTGCAGAGCGCCAAAGAACGCGGAATTGAAAAAATCGGGCAGCACGCGATTTGTCACGCGCACATCATGATTCGAGAACGTGGTACAAAAGGGATGCGGCACCTTGTCCATGCGCCCGCGTTGAAAATCGTACCCGATGGTGCGCAGCGCTTCGTGCGCGAGCTCCCACTGTTTCGCGGGGTCGTACGCGCGATGCAGCGCGGCATCGTCCACGCGGTCGGCATTTGACGCAATCGCGCGCACCAGCGGCACCAGCTCGCGGCGCACCGCGTCAAACATTTCCGCGACCTCGCGCGTTTTCATGTCGGGTTCGTACGAGTCCAACAGCGCGTCATACATTTTTTCGTGATAGCCGAGATAATCGGCTTCGCGCTGTTTTAATTCAATCATCTTTTTAAGATGGTCCGAAAACCCGTCCCATTGATTTTCCGCGCGCGCTTGCGCCCACGCGGTGGTGCCGAGACCGCTCGCTTCCGCCAATTCTGCGACAAACGTCGAAGGCAGACGCACCGCTTTTTCGTAATCGCGTTTCGTCACGCGAATCAGCGACGCGGTATCGTCGTCGTACGGCAAATCGCGCGTCTCTTTGGACAATTCATACAGCAATCGTCCCATACGCTCGTCGGTAAATTTCTCATGCGCGAGGCGCGACAAAGTTCCCAATTGACTCGCCCGCGCGGGCGCGCCGCCGGGCGGCATGTACGCTTGTTGGTCCCACGAAAGAATGGACGCGGCTTTGGAAATGTCGTCCACTTCGCCAAGCAGGTCTCGAAGTTCAGTAAGTTTTTCGTTCATGGTATTAAGAGATTGGAGACTAGAGACTGGGGACGTGATGCACTTGATCGCCACACTGCTTTTTTTTGCCGCAAGCTCCAATCTCTAATCTCCAGTCTCCAGTCTCTAGTCTCGCTCCTTCCGCCTTTGCCTTTCCCATTCAAATAATATCACACCCGCCGCCACGGCAAGATTCAGCGAATCCACCGCGCCGCGCATCGGAATTTTCACCGCGTCGCCTTGCGCCAAAATTTCGGGCGGTAGTCCTTCGCCTTCATTGCCAAACCAAAACAAAATCGGCGCGCGCAAATCGGCATCCCAAAAATTTTGCGCGGCCTTGTCCGAGGTGGTCACGATGCGCACGTTATTTTCGCGACACCAGTGCAGCAACATGCTTTCATTTTCCATTTGCACCAACGGCACAGCAAAAATCGCGCCGCGACTCGCGTTCAATGCCGTTGCAGAAAATGGGTCAGTGGCATTGCCAATTAAAATGACGCCGCGCGCGTTCACCGCGTCCGCTGTTCGCAGAATGGTACCGAGATTGCCCGGATTGCTCACCTGATGCAGCGCGACAAAAATTGCGTTTTCATCCACGCGCAAATCGTCGAGCGCGCGCGCGGGAATTTTTACAACAGCGGCAATACCTGTCGGATGTTCGCGTTCGGCAATGGATTCAAACACCGCGCGCGAAACGTGGACGATGCGCGTCCCCGCGCGTTCCTGCTGTCGTACCGCGTCGCGCGCAATTTTGCTCGTGAGCAGTTCGGACGCGACGACGAGCAAACGAATTTGCGCGTCGCTCTGAAGCGCCTGCAGGACGAGTTGAATCCCTTCAATCAAAAATTCCCCGCGCTGTTCGCGCACTTTTTTTTGCGCGAGTGCGCGTAATTCTTGGACAAGTGGATTCGCTCGGCTGGTGATGAGAATGTCTTTCATTGCGCGGTCAGCCCATAACCCTGCGCGCCAATGAAAATTCGTTCATCGGCGCGCGCCGGCAAATAATAAAAAGCGCCCTCCGCATCGAATTGTACATCGGCGCGTTCGGTCGGCGGCTTCCAATCGCCTTCGCGCGGGTTGCCAAAAATCACGAGCGTGCGAATTTGCGGTGGCAGCAGAATGCGTTTCTCGTTCAGGTCCGAGCTGCGATAATCTTTAAAGGCGCGCAAATAATAATCAGGATGATGAAAAATTTGAGAAACGCCGAGCACCGCCGTCGTCTGCGGGTCGAAATCGCGTTGGATGACGCGCACGCTCGCCGCGAGAAATTGGTCGCGCGCCGCGAGCGCTTGTGCGCCCGGCGTCATAAAAACGCCTTCTGCGAGCGGCACGAGCCGCGCGGGCGCAAACAGAAAAAAAAGCACGCTCGCGAGAAGCAACGCCGCGCCGAGCAAGATTTCCCGCGCGCGCGTTTGTTGTGCGACCCTGCGCGCGAGCACAATCGCCAACGGCGGCAAAATAATTGTGATGTAACCGGGCTGCTGCAGCAGCACCAATAAATAAAAAAGCAGTGGCGGGACAATCCACAGCAGTAAAAAGATTGCCGACGCGTCCGGCTTGTATGTACAACGCGCGCGCAGCCACGCGACCGCGCCCCACGCGAATACAAACAAACCGAGCGGATACGCGTAAAAAAGATAGCCGCCCAGCCGCGCAAGATTGGCGACAAAATTTCCGGGTGAGCCGAGCGGCGACAGTCCCCGCAGCGCTTGCGAGTATTGCGCGAGCAAGCTCAAATAATTTTCCAAGCCATTGGAGAGATAAACCAACGGCAAAAACCAGACGAGCGCGCCAATTCCCACGAGCAGCAGCGCGGCGAGCCATTTGCGCCAACCGAGCGCAAAGGAAACATACAGCCAGAGCGGAAACAAAACAATCGTCGTCTGCGGACGAATGCCGCCCGCGAGTCCGAGCAGTCCTGCCGCGAGCCACACCGCGTTTTGAGAACCGCGCGTCACGCGATAACAACTCCACACAATGACGAGCGCAAGCGCCACGTCGAGCGTGTACGGGACCGCCACCTCACTATAGAACCAAAACAGCGGACTGGTCAGGAGCAGCGCACTCGCCCACAGCGCCACGCGTGTGCCGAACATTTCCGCCGCAAGCAAAAAGAGAACCGCCAGCGCCAGCGCGCCCGCGACGATACTGATTGAAACAAAGGTGAGGTTCGCGTCGCCGACCATCGCGTTAATGCCGCGCGCCAACGCGATGTACAACAGATAACCGGGCGGATGCGGTTGGTGATGATAAACATCAAATTTTTCCAACGCAAACGCATAATTGACCGAATCCCAATGAAAGAGATATTGCGTGCGAAACGGCAGGCGGGTGACGAGCGCCAACAGAACGAGTACAAGAACAATCCAACGCGGAGACAAACCGAAAAGCGGGAGGCGTGCGCGCGGCGCAGTGAAATTCGCAGAGGTCATAAGCTCGGTAGATGCGGGACACCTCCTACTTGATTGCGGCGTGAATCCATTCGGCGGCGCGTTCACCCAACATCAGTACCTGGTCATAATACTTTTTATAGCCCAACGCGTCCAATTTTTGCCGAAAGAGTTCCAACGTCTCTTTGTCATCCGCTTCCCAAATTTCGAGCAGTGAGCCCGGCGTTGTCAGCGTGTAACCGACGATGGCGGTAACATGCGTCTGCTCCGCCGCGCGCCGCACCCGCGCGGCAAAACCCGCCTGCTCTTCTTCCGACAACTGGTTCCACTGTGGTTTGAAATGGGTAATGATAATTAACGCGTGACGTTTCATGAAAAAACGGGCAATGAACAATGGACTGTC
>JAKOPZ010000127.1 GCA_029778615.1 Chloroflexota bacterium
ATGGACTGTCAATCTTTTTCTTTATTGTGCACTGTCCACGGTTCACTTGTTCACTTGGACATTTTCGGCGCGTAGAGCGGATGCTTGTGCTGTCCCACGAGTACTGCCACCATGCCCCCGCGCTGTGCCACATTCACCACTTGCTTTTGCGAAGCGCGTCCCAAAATCGCCAGCCCATACTTTGTCGGCGCGAGTCCGTACACCACATAGAACGGCGTCGTCTGCACGGTACCATCTTCGGCGATGACCGGAAATTCATACACCGCAATCCGTCCGAGCCGCTGCGCGACCCACGCGCCCGGCTCATTCACCGCACGTTCGAGCGCCGCTTCCCAGTCACTTTGCGAAATGGACGGACCGATGAGCACATCTTCACCGCCGTACGCGCGGTTCGGTTTGATAACCAGAATTTCGCGATTGGCGCGAATGAATTCCAACAGTTCCACCAATTCGCCCATCGGGTCGGCGGTGCGCGTGTCGCGCACCACGCGCGTCCACAAGACGTGGCGCCGAAACACATTTCGTTCGTCCATCGTAAAGTGCTGCGCGAACTGCGGGTCGGTAAAAATTTCAAAACAGGACTTGTGGTCAAACTCGCCTGCCATCGAACTGACCATTTGATTTTGGCGAAAGAGATGTTTCATCGGGCGCACGTTCATCCCTTCGTGTTCCATCTCTGCCAATTCGCGCACTTCGTAATCGCGATACACCACGTCGAGCAAATGGTTTTCGTAATACACTTCATTATTGCGAATGTACAACTCTTCGGGGTCGGCATGATAACACTCGATGCCGCGTTCCCGATAATAACTCATCAACGTTTCTTGTTCGTTCGGACCGTCGCCCGCGTATTTCGGGTCTACGAAACAGAGCGCGCGCCCCGCGCGTCCGATGGCTTCGGCGTGGTCCAACAATTCCTGAATGAATGTGTCGCGCAAATCGTCCGTCTTGTTCAAGTCCAAATCCGTCGCGATGCTCTCCATCAGCGGCACAACGGATTCGAGAATCACATCCTCCGCCGCCGGAATGAGATGCACGCCGCCCGCGCCCACCAGATTGGCTTCGATAAACGCGAGCGAATCTTTGCTGAACGCGCCGGTTAAATCCGCAATCGCATCGAGCCGCCCAAAGAGAGTGTGAAATTGATTGTGGCTCGCGCCCCACGTGTCCCAGAGCCATTTCGCTTCGCCTTCTTCCAGCGGCACAATTTGGCGCACCTGAAAATCTTTCAAGTACAGTTCGGGCATTCGCTTCAAGGCGCCGAGCAGCGTCTGTGAAACGTAATGGAAATAATTTAGTTGTTCCGAAAACACGGCGATGGGACGCAAGAGAACGTTAATGACCTCGATTTTGCCGTCGCGAAAATAGACCAGCTCCTTTTGCGCGGCAGCATCGTGGACGGCGCGGCTCAGCGCCTTGACGGCTTCCGGCGGCAGTGACGCGAAAATTTGGCGCAGGTACAAGTCGAGTGAAACGCCGCGCAAGCCGTGTTCGTCCGCGCTAAAAGGCGAGTGCAGAGGGGTGGACATGATGCAGGGAGTGTAAAACGGAATGAGGGGCGCGTCAATGGGGTAGGGAAAAGAAGGGAAAAGGGGAACGAAGGGAGGGAAGAGAAAGAGGGGAAATGCGGGAAATAATGAAGTGTTGATTGTCAGCCGAGATGTTTTTCGATTTCAGTGAGCCACGCGCGCACTTGGGCGGCGCGAGAGTGTTTCATTTTTTCAAACAGTGCCAGCGCGTCTTGGGCAGATTGCTTTGCCGATGCAAGGTTTCCTTTTGCAGCATGAATTTGTGCCGCGCCAAAGAAAGACTCGGCGCGTGTTTCCGCATATAAAATTTTGTCTTGCGCCAATTCAGCCGCCAACTGTTCTGCATCGTCCCAACGCGTTTGGGCAAGATAAAAACGCAAGAGCGCGTTATAAACCGTTCGCGCGCGTACATGGTCATCGGTTTCTCGGACCAACTCGACCGCGCGTTTTAAATCCGCCTCACCGCGTGCGAGGTCCCCGCGTCGCCATTCTGTCTCCCCCAACCCTGCTTGGGCAACGGCAAGCCAACTGCGATGTTCGGCTTGTTCTGCCACACGCAAGAGTTCTTGAAACCACGCGGTGGCTCTCTCCCATTCTCCGCGCGCCAGTGCCACCCGTCCCAAGCCGTCATAAATCCCCACGCGGCGAACGCTCATCCCTTTTTCTTGGCTCTCTTTCAACGCCGCGAGAAAATATGCTTCTGCCTGCGCGAACTCGCCGCGACACGCCACAATCCGTCCGCGCAAAATCAGATTCGTCGAAATCGCGACCTGCCAACCGTCCGGCGCATGCGCACTGGCTTGGTCCAAAAATTCAAGTGCGATATCAAAATCACCCTGCACTTGATGCAATATCGCGAGACTGTTGTACACACCGGACAGAATCCGCTCGTACTGGGCTGCGCTCGCAACGTCCAACGTTTCGCGATAATAGCGTTCGGCATCCTGATAACTTCCGTCCAAGTACGCCACAATCCCAAGGTTATTAAGATACTCGGCGATTTGGTCGGGTTCTTCCAATTCATACACGAGGGGCAAACCGCGTTCAAAGTAAACGCGCGCCCGCGACGGGCTTCCCCACAGACGCGCGAGTTCGCCGCGTTTCAATAAAACTCGCATTCGCTCAAACTTCGCGTCGGGCTCGAGCACGCGCTCGAGCGTTTCCAAAATTTCATCATAGAACGCAAACTGTCCGTTGCCAAGCAAATAGTCCGCACATCCCAAAGCGCCGCGCGCGAGCAGCCCCGAATCTTCCAATCGGCGCGCAGTGCGCAAGGCGGCTTGAATGTTGCTGTCCTCTGATGTCACCGCACGATAGCTCTGAAAATCGTTGTGCGGTTCCACCAAACGAAAATAGTATTCGCACATGCGCGCGTCCGCGTCCGTTCCCATCAGTTTTTCGCGCGCAAAATCGCGGACGAGTTCGTGCAAGGCAAACCGTCCCGCTTGCGTTTCTTGCACAAGCGATAATTTCTCCAACGCGTTCAAATGCGCGAGCGCGTGTTCCTCTGAAACTTGCGCGACGAACGCCGCCGCAGACGCATCAAAATCATTTCCCGCAAACGCGCCGAGCATCACAAAAAATTTTTGCAATTCAACAGAGAGCGCATCATAACTCACTGCCAGCGATGCGCGCACGCTCAAAATTTCGCGGTCGAGCGCGCCCAAACGTTTTTTCTCGTCGCGGACGCGGTGCAAAAAGTGTTCTACCGCAAACGCGAGCGTCGTGTCCTCCTTGACACTTGCAATATGTCCGCCCGCAATCGCCAACGCAAGCGGTAAATGTCCGAGCAGTCGCGCAATTTCATCCAACCCTTCGCGTTGGCGTCCCGCCTGTTTTCCCAAAAATTTTTTGAATAACGTAAACGCTTCATCACCGCGTTTGTCGAACGGCTGCAACCTGAAACGAATCGCTTCATCGCTTACCACCAATTCGTTGCGCGTCGTAATCAACACCGCCGCCTGCGATTCACCCGATGGCAGCAAGTCCAACACTTGTTCGCTCGAGGTGGCATTGTCCAAAATGAGCAGCGCGCGTTTGTCTTTGAGCAAATCGCGCACCGCCGCTGCGCGCGTTGCCACGTCGCGATAACCACTTACATCGCGTTGATACGCGCCCGCGAACAATGCGAGGATGGACATGGTATCGGAACGTTCGAGCGCGCCCCACAACACGCCGTCGGGAAATTTATCGCGCAAGCGTTCCGCTAATTCGGCAGCCATCGTCGTCTTGCCGACGCCGCCCATGCCGCGCACGCTTGTGATTGTGACGGTGTGTCCGGCGGTTAATGCATTTTCGAGTTGTTTCAATTCGTTGACGCGTCCGACAAATTTTTTTGTGGGCGCGATGGCTTGAAAAGGGGGGGGGGTGCGCGGCGTCCAGTGCGCGAGGAGTTGCTTGTCTTCGGGCGTTGTCGCACGCACGCGCAATGCTGCGAGGGGGGGGTGACGCGCTTCAGAGAGAAATTCATCCGCCGCGCGCTCGTCCAAATCCAACAGCGCGGCAAGCATCACAACATATTGCCATTTGCGCGGGAGACTCACCTCAAGGCGCCAATTGGCAATGTCGCGTTTGGAGAGGTGCGTGACGATTGTGGTGAAAACCTTCGAGGTCGCGCGACGTTTTTTGTCGCCAGAGACACTCGAAGGTTTTTGAGTGCGTTTCGGCAGTCGCTTTGCCTGAAACCAAAAGCCAAATTTTTGAGACGAGAGCCGTTCCAAATCACCGTCGCTGCGGTGTCTCAAATCCATGTACTCGGTCAAGAGTTTGCCAAACCGAGAAATATGTCGCGCCATAATCTTGTCTCCAATTGGCACATTTTGAACCTAGAACCGCGTCAAGAATTCTTCTAGAATTTTCCGCAGATTGTACGCAATTCGCATCAAGTTGCAAGCGAGTTCAAGTAACGCGCAAACGTTCCAATTCAAAAACCCATGCTGTTCACAACCTTTTTCAAAATCATGCAGCACGATTCTTCCAACCGTCTCACGGTTGACCAAATCGAATTGGTCAATCACTATATTCAATTGCATCTCGGCGACAGCGCGCTCACCATTGACAAATTGGCGCGCGTCGTGGACATGAGCGAATTTCACTTTGCGCGCTTGTTCAAAGCAACGACCGGCACTTCGCCGCATCAATACGTGATGAATCGGCGGATTCAATTGGTGAAAACGCTGCTGCGAACGACAGATTTGTTATTGAGCGCAATCGCGCATCAAGCGGGTTTCGCCGACCACAGTCACATGGGACGCGAATTTCGCCGCGTGACCGGCAAGACCCCTTCCGAATGGCGCCAGCAGAAAAATTTTTGGGAGTGAGCAAGATTATTCAAGCGCGCGTACATAAAATCGAGTAAATTAACGACTGCTTGTTCGATGTCAAAGCAAGTTGTCGTGTAATGAACGTCTGGCTCACTTGGCATTGCTTGCCGTATGACTAAACATTCAAATCTCGAACTCACTCCTGCCCAAATTTCTATCATTGCCACATACATCCACGCGCGTCTGGCGCGCACGCGCATTCCACTCGGCGAACTCGCGCAGCTTGTGGGTCTGAGTGAATTTCATTTTGCGCGACGCTTTAAAGCATCCACCCAACTGTCCCCGCACCAATTTGTGCTGCGCTGCCGTTTGGAGCGCGCGCGCGAATTACTCTCTGCGGACCACCACAGTCTTGCCGATATTGCGCACCAAGTCGGTTTCGCCGACCACAGTCACTTGACGCGCATGTTTAAACAAACGTATGGCGTTACGCCTTCCGAATATCGAAAGCAATAGCGCGCACACACGGTAGGTCTTGCCTGTATGCTAAAAATTTATTTTTTCGGGAAATTGCATTTCACCTTGAACGGCGAACCCTTTCATCTTCAGGCGCGCCGTTCGATTACGCTGCTGTTTATCTATCTCGCATTATTTGCAGAGACCGCAATTCCGCGCGCGACGCTGGCGGAGCTGCTGTATGCAGACTCGCGCCAAGAACCTCGCACGAGATTGCGAAAAAATCTGCATCGGCTGCGTACGCTGCTTCCCACAGGAACACGCTGGCTCATCGAAGAAAACCAAATGGTGCAGTGGAATTCCGCAGCGGCGTATTGGTGTGATGTTCATGCTTTTGAGAGCTTGCGCCGCGACCCCGCGACGCGCGTCGAGGCGTTGGCATTGTACACAGGCGACTTGCTGGAGGGGTTTGAAGAGCCGTGGATTCAAGAAAAGCGCGCGCAGCTAAAACAGCAATTGCTGCGCGGGCTCGACGAATTGACCGCACAGGCACGCGCGCAGCATCGCCTCGCCCAAGCGCGGAGCTATGCGGCGCTCGCGCTGAACCATGACCCGTACAATGAAATCCTCTTGCGCGAATTGATGCTGCTTGATTTGGAAAACCAAAATCGCGCCAGCGCGTTGAATGTGTATAAACAGTTTCAAGCGCGTTTGCGTCGGGATGGCGCGGAACCGATGCCGGAGACTGTCGCGCTCTATGAACAAATTTTGCGGAATGAGACCGCGCATCGAGTGTCCACCTTGCGCCAATCGTACAAAGACCGCGCGACGCGCGCTACACGGACGCGCATGCATCCCGACGACCTTGCTTTTTTTGGGCGCGAACGCGAATTGCAAAAACTTGCCGAGCGTTGGGAACGCGCGCGTGCCGGTGAGGGGGGAATTTTTCTCGTCAGCGGCGAAGGCGGCATCGGCAAATCGCGCTTGCTGGCAGAATTGGAACACAACCTGCGCGCGCAGGGAACGCGCGTGTTGAACGGCTCTACGCAATCCCCCGAAAGAGTTTCCTATCAACCTTTTGTCGAAGCATTCCGCAGCGCGCTGGTGTATTTGGCGCAGCTGCGTTCCGAGCCGCAAGCCCTTGCCGCATTGACCGTCTTGGTTCCCGAAATTCGGCAGCGGCACCCCAAGTTGCCCAGCCTTTCCAAACTGGACACTGCGCGCGAACGCACGCGTTTGTTTGACTCGTTCACGCGTGTGGTTTTGGCGCTGGCACGCGCGCAGCCGCTGCTCATTCTTTTGGAGGATTTGCATCGCGCCGGCGCCGATACGATTGCGTTGTTGGAATGGCTCGCACCGAATTTGAATCAAGAGCCGGTGCTTATCATCGGAACCTATCGCGAGGAAGATGCGCCGCGCACGGCGCCGCTTCGTTCTTGGCGAGCGCGCGTTGAAAAAAAATCTGTTCCGGAGACATTGGCGCTGGAGCGTTTGGACAAGGAACCCGTGTTTGAAATGGCGGCAGCGCTTGGTTATTCCACCAACGTTGCCAACGCACTGTATCAAATGAGTGAGGGCGTTCCGCTTTACATTGCCGAGACGCTGCGTGAGTGGACAGAAAACGGCGCAAGCAATCTTGGCGAAATGGATTCCGCTATTCGCACGAGTGCGCCGCAACGCGTGGGGCAACGCAGCGCGCGCCTATCGAGCCCCGCGCAGACGTTTCTTGAAACCGCCGCCGTTCTTGGCGATATGTTTTCATTCGAGGCGGTGCGCGATACGCTCGGCTGGCAAGAGAGTCGCGCGCTGGATGCGTTGAACGAGCTGCTCGACCATCAGTGGATTGGGGAAGCGCTCGAACCCACTCATGGGAATTATGCATTCAACCATCATCTCATTCGCACGAGTCTCTATGAAAAAATTCCGGCGGCGCAGCGCACACGCCGCCATGACCGCGCCGCACGCGTCCTTCAAGACATGTATCAATCGCGCTTGAACGAATGGGCGGCGGAAATCGCGCGGCATTATGACGCGGGCGGAAATGCCGCGCGCGCAGTGCCATTCTACGAACGCGCCGCGCAAGCGAGCCGCGCTGTCTTTGCCGACCGCGACGCGCTCGAGCATTTGTCCCGCGCTTTGGAATTGAGTCATGAGCCGCGCAAACGTTTTGAACTTGGTTTGCAGCGCGAAGAGCTCTACAGCCGCTTGGGTGAACGCGACAAACAAAAAGACGAGTTGGATGTTTTGCGCGCGCTCACACAAGAATTGAATGAGGATGACGCACACTGCACCGTATTGGAACGCCGCCTGTTGTACCACCGCGCGTTGGGTGAACGGGATTTGGAACGCGAAACGATAGAGACGTTCGCCGCGCATGCCAAAGCGTCACAACTCGACCTTTGGCAAACGCGCGCGCAACGGCATCGCGCAGAATTTGAAATGACGGTTAGTAACTTTGAGGAGGCGCTCGCGCAAGCCCAACACGCGCTCGCGCAATTTAGCGCGCACGGCGACCACAGAGGACAAATCGAATGTTATTGCTTGATGGCGCAAATCGCGGCGCATCGCGGGCAAGAGCAATCGGTCTATGAATTGCTGGAGCGCGCACGTGCGCTCGCGCGCGACAACCAATCGCTGGTGTTGCAAACGCTGCGCGCAGCTTCGATCGTGGCGCACGAACATGGCGAATATCGAACTGCGCGCGCGTTTGCGAATGAGATGCTGACGCTCGCGCGCGCGATTGGCGACCGCGAAGCCGAGGCGGACGCGCACTGGAAATTGGGCAATGCCGAGAATCGCCTCTTTCTTGTGGAGGACGCGACGCGCGATTATACGCGCGCCCTCGAACTTTTTGAACGCTTGAACAAGCGGCAAGGACGCGGCGCCATCTTGATTGGCTGGAGTAGTTTCTCGATTCGGCTTGGACGTTTTCAAGAAACTTTGCAACACGCGCGCGCCGCGTTCGAAATCTTTCAAGCGCTTCAAGATGTGCGCGGAATGGGCGCGGCATTGAGCAATCTCGCCTACGCACAGTATTACCTCGGCGAGTCTGCGGCAGCACGCGCGGCGACGGAACAAATTTTGGCGTTGACCGAAAACAACGCGCTCAAAGCGATTCGCGCGAACGGCTTGGTGATGCAGGGATGGGTCGAACGTCAGTCGGGAAATTTTACGCGCGCTATCGAATTGATTCAGCAAGGCATCGAACTGCGCCGCAGCATCCGCGCCAAAAATGACCTCGTGACCGATTTGCGCGACCTCGCGCTGACCTATCTGGCAAGCGGCGATACCGTTTCGGCGCGCGCGACAGTACAAGAAATGCGCGCGGGTTATCAAGAGATTGAAGCGGATACGAGTGAAGCGCCGACGATACTGTGGGCGGCGGCGCTCGTGTTTCGCGCGTGTGGTGAGACGGAAACAGCGCTCGCACATTTGGAACAAGCGCAGCGCATGTTGAGCGCGCAAGCGGACGGCATCCCTGATGAGGATGTGCGAACGACCTTTCTTCAAATTCCCGAACATCGCGCCATACAGCGCGCGTATTTCGAAAAAATATGGACGTAATGGGACGCTTGTGGGACGGTGCGCTTGGTAAAATGATTTCGAACGCTGGGAATCAAGTCACAGCAAGCACAACGCAAGGAGGACCCCATGTCAAAGCACGAGTCGAGTGAATTTGAAAAATGGATGCAGCAAAACAATATCGAGCGGCGCAATGAATCGCTCGTTGAAAAGGCATCCCATCTGCAGGTGCAGCCGCCAAGTCGGATAAAGAGTCTCAAGCAGGGAGCGAATCTGGTCGAGCTTGCAAAAGAGAGTTGGTACACAAGCGGATTGGAAGGCGCGGGCAACGGCGCGCTCATCGGAGCAACCAGCGTCTTGATTGTCGCGGGCATTGTTTCGGCGCCTGTAACACTGCCGGCTATTCTCGCCGCAACTGCTGTTGGCGCGCTTGTGGGCGTGTTGCCCAAGGGTAAAAAGTGACGGCGTGTCACGCAGAAAATTGATTTAAAAGGAGTCGTCACATGTCGCAAAATAATTCCACCATTCGCCAGATTCATCAAGAATGGATGCAGCATCTTTCAACTGAAGACTTGCTCTACATGCAAGCGCAACAAGACCGCATTCATTCCCAAAAGATGGCACAGATTGCGCGCTTGGCTTTGCAAAAGGGAGTAATGGAATTTGCCAAGCGTAAAGGAATGAAATTACCGCCGCGCTATCCCGGGCAGCCGCTGTCCGATTGGGAGATGCGGGTGAATAACGCCATCGAAGATATCGTGGTTCAAATTGACGGCGCGACCGGCTATCACGGGCGCGAAACGTATTCATGGCTTGAACAACAGTTCCAAAATGTGTTGCAGCGTTTTGGACTCGTAGGCAAATGATTTTGAAATCTGACTCAAGTCATTTGCGATAAATGATAATAGTCAGAAAGGAGTTTCGATGAAACGCAATTTTTTTATGATTCTCGCGGCGGCGCTTTGGCTCGTGTTGACCATTCCACAATCAACGAATGCCAACGCGGTCACATCGCCTGCGCCATTTGTGCAAGGCGAATTACTGGTCAACCTAAAAGCGGACGTTGCACACAATCTCGATTCTAAAAAAATCGCGGTGAATGATTTGGGCGTTGCCTCGCTCAACCAGCTGGCTGCTTTGTATCAGGTGCAAAGGACACGTCCTCTGTTTGCCGTATCCAACGCCGATCCCGTTGCCGAAAAATTTAATTTGGGCGGAACGCTGTTGCTTCAGGTGCCTGCGAATACAAATTTGTGGGCAATGCGGGAAGCGTATCGCGCGAATCCGAACGTTGCATTTGCGGAATTCAATTGGCAGCTGCACGCGGCAGATTTGCCCAATGACCCCAAGTTTCACAAGCAATGGGCTTTGCAGCAGGGACAAGACCACGACATTGACGCGCCGGAAGCATGGGACATTGAACAAGGGGATGCCTCGATTTTGATTGCCGTCATTGACACCGGGGTTCTGTATACGCATCCCGATTTGGACGACGGACGCGTACGCACAGACATTGACAAAGATTTTGTCAATAATGACGACGACGCGCTTGACGACCACGGACACGGCACACATGTTGCGGGAATCATTGCCGCCGAGACCAATAACGCGGAAGGCGTCGCGGGCATCTGTCGCGCGTGTCAGATTCTCCCCGTTAAAGTTTTGGACAGCGGCGGCTCGGGCAGCGCGGAGGGCGTGGCTTCGGGTATTCAATACGCAGCCGACCAAGGCGCGCGTGTTATCAATATGAGTCTTGGCATGTCGCCCGATTGCGGATGCTCCAAGACCATCGCGCAAGCCATCAACTATGCGTTTGAAAAAGGGACGCTGATTATTTCGGCGGCGGGGAATGATGGCAAGAAAAAATTGAGCTATCCGAGCAGCTCTTCGCGTTCCATGTCCATTGGCGCGACGAACCGCAAGGACAAAAAATCCACCTTTTCCAACTTTGGCAAAAGTCTGGACCTCGTTGCTCCCGGCGAAAAAATTGTCAGCACCATTTTGGATAACCAGTACGAGGCATGGTCGGGGACTTCGATGGCGACGCCACATGCGGTCGGTGTCGCGGGATTAGTCTTGTCGCAAAATCCCGCGTTGACCAACGCGCAAGTCTGGTGGATTCTGCAGCACTCGACGGATGATTTGGAAAAACCGGGCTGGGACAAGAAAACGGGTTTTGGTCGCTTGAACGCATACAACGCGTTGGTGATGGTGAGCCCGAGTCAAGTGGACGCGGCGATTGATGATTGTGACAAGGAACCTGATTCCGGCTGCGGCGGATGCAGCACATCGGTTGCGTTGGAAAATATCAACACACGCGTTCAAGACGTTGCAACGCTTTACCAATTCCGCGACAACCTGCTCGCCAATTCCGCCAAAGGACGCGAACTCACCAACTTGTTCTATCGGCACAATTTGGAATTTGCGTGGCTCCTCGCGACGGACAGCGCATTACGCGATGAAGCGGCTGCCACGTTGGGAGAGGTGATGCCCGGCTTTCGCGCCTTGACGAGCGCAGACCCCAACGCGTCTTTTGTATTGAACGCATCACACATTGCACGGGTTGCGCAGCTCAAAAACAAAATCGCGGAACGCGCCAGCAGCGGCTTTGTGCGCGAACTGGAACAAGAATGGAATAGTATCGCGCCCGAACAATACGCGGGCATGGAAGTTCATGCCGTTTGGAATGGGATTAACAACCGATAAGAAAAACTCGGGACAGATTGTTTTCACCATTGACGACAATCTGTCCCGAGCAAAAATCATGTTCGGCAAAAGTTGGATGCTTGGGGTCATGCTGTTGTGTGCGAACTTGCTGTTGGCGAGCTGCGCCCAAACCGATTCGACAACGGCAGCCCCGTTGCCGACGGAACCCGTCATTCCCAAACGCGCGACCGCGCAAGTGGAACAAGCGCGCGACGACTTGGCAACACGTCTTGGCATCGCCACCGATACGATTCGACTTGTCGCGCTCGAAGCAGTGGAATGGAGCGATACAAGTCTCGGCTGTCCGCAGTTTGGCAAAAGTTATGCCCAAGTGATTGTCCCGGGTTTTCGCATCACGCTGAGAAATCGGAATACGCTGTACATCTATCACAGCACGAGCACACGATTTATTTTGTGTAGGCAGACGGCGGCGCAGTGATTGGGAAACAAATAGTTTACTCAATGTGCAACTCTTTCGCGGGACAAATGTCATTTCGAGTCGTCTTTGCGAGAAATCTCATTCGCGCCTTGCGAGATTTCTCGCTCCGCTCGAAATGACAAAAGTGTTGCACATTAGATATAGTTTGTGTCCGCTTGCACGATGGTCTGACGAAAGGAAAGAATACGCATGTCACATCAAGACCACAGCAAAGAATTTTTCTCGACGACGGTCAAAGGGCTGCATGCCTTGCCGCCATTGAAAAAACGCAAGAGCGCGTTCCTTGCCTTCGTACTCGGATTTCTGTTCGGTCCAATTGGCTTGGCAATCTATTTGCAGAGCTGGTTGGATTTGGGATTGGGTTTGTTGACAATCTTCATTTTGATTATTGTCATTCCCGGTATTGGTCTGTTGCCCGCGTGGATTTTTGCGGGGTTTTATGGCGCGCTGCGCGTGATTTATTCAAACCGCCATTTCAATGTTTCACCTCTCGTTCCCGACCCGTACGAAAAACATCAGGACGATGCCGCCGCACATCTCATTGATGTCGTTGTGCATAAAACAGACGCTTGGGAAAAGCGTTGAGAATGCCAAGTATCCCGTGAAAAGAAAAGTGGTTTCAAAGGTCTGACCATGCTTGAATCACAAATCCCAAACGAGCTCCCTGCTGCATCCATCATGCCTGCGAAAAACGCAACGATTTTTTGTACGAGCTGTGGAGCACAAAATACCGCAACGAACACGTTCTGCTATCAATGTGGGAACAAGTTGACAGTTGTGTCTGAAACGACATTGACTCCCATTCCGACCGCGTCTCCGCCTGCGCCAACCACGATGCGACCAGTTCTGCAAACGCGCATGGCGGAACCGCATCAATTGAATTATCTTGAAGCGATTGTCTTTCCCTTTCGACAGCCGGGTTGGCTCGGCAAAATGTGGTGGCTGCCGATTGTGCCGTTTTTCCCACCGTTCAGTTTTTTCATCATGCGCGGCTGGCGGCTCGACCTCGTGCGGCGCATTGGGAAACGCAATCCTGAGCCGCTGCCGAATTTTGGTGACATTGGCAGATTTTTCGCCGAAGGCATTCTGCTGTGGATTATGACAGGGATTTATTTGTTACCGCTCGCGGTAATGCTTTTCCTCACCAGTTTTTCCACACTTGCCACCGTTCTCGAAATTTTGGGATGGGTGTTGGAGCGCATTTTTACGGGGAACAACACAATTTCGTTCGCAGTACTG
>JAKOPZ010000128.1 GCA_029778615.1 Chloroflexota bacterium
AAAGTTCGGACGTTGGCGCAAGAATTGAGTCAGCGCGCGCGCGAACAAGGGATGGTTGAATTCGTCAACGATATTTCTGCGCCGTTCAACGCGTTCATTCTCGGCGCGATGTTTGGCGTGCCCGACCAAGAATTTATTCATCTTCGTCATTGGCTCGACGATTTTTTTCAACGCGAAAAACCAACGGCGGGACAAGAGCCGAAACAAGTTGTTGCGATGCGCGAACTGCGCGCGTATCTCACCGACCTTGCCAACGAACGCCAAAAAAATCCCGGCGATGATTTGATGACCGCGATGTTGAACGCCGAAGAAAAAGGTCAAAAACTTTCGTTCGAGCAAGTGGTGGTGACGACGATGACGTTTCTCACGGCGGGGTTTGAATCCACCAACAACTTGTTCACAAATCTTACGAATGCGTTGTCATTGTTTCCCGACGCGTTGGCAGAATTGCGCGCGAATCCGTCGCTGATACCCGGTCTCGTCGAAGAAGGAATGCGCTGGGACGCGCCCGCGCAGGGTTTTGTCCGCACGCCGACGCGCGACATTGAACTGCATCAAAAAATTATTCCCGAAGGTTCGCAAGTGATGCTGCACATCGGCGCGGCGAATCGCGACGAACGCGAATTTGTCGAGGCGGACAAATTTGACATTCATCGTCCGAATCAACGGCAGTTGGGAATGGGACTGGGCATTCATTTTTGCGTCGGCGCGCCGCTCGGACGCATCATGGCGCAATATCTCTTTGAAGAATTGATTGCGGCGAGCACGCGTTGGGATGTGGATTCGCAAAACGCCGCGCGCGTAACGACGCCAAATTTTCGCGGGTTCACGCGATTGCCGCTTGCGGTTCGTTAGTACGACAAATTTTAAATTTGTCCGACGGAGGAGCCATCATGTCCGCATTATGCGATGTCGCGCAATTAGTGAGCGTTGCGCTGTTCACGCCGAAAATCGAAGACAGCGTGAAATTTTTTTATGACTATCTCGGCATGGAAATCAGCCACCGCGAAGGACAGTCGGTGTATTTGCGCGCGTACGAAGATTTTTATCAATACACCTTGAAACTGACCGAAGCGCGCGAACCCGGCTTGGAGCAAGTGACATGGCGCGCGTCGTCGCCCGAGGCGTTGGAACGCCTTGCAAAAAAAATTCAAGCGAGCGGCGCGGGCATCGGTTGGACGGAGAGGGATTACGCGCACGGACCCGCGTATCGTTTCGCTTCTCCGGATGGACACAAGCATACGCTGTTGTGGGAATTGGACTATTTTGTCGCGGATGCTGAATTGCACAGCAAACTCCGCAACCGTCCCTCCAAACGTCCGCTGCGCGGCGTGCCGGTGCGGCGCATTGACCATGTGAATTTGATGGTGAGCGATGTTCCGGCGAACCGCGAATTTTTTACAAGCGTTCTCGATTTTCAATTGCGCGAACAAAAAATCGGCGACGGCGGCACCGAAGTGGGTTCGTGGTTGAGCGTCAGCGCGTTGGTGCACGAACTCGCGTTAATGCGCGACAGCACGGGCGGACGCGGACGTTTTCATCACGTCGCGTATTGGTACGGCGCACCGCAGCATTTGCTCGACATTGCGGATATTTTTGCCGAACGCGATGTACGCATGGAAAGCGGACCCGCGAAGCATGGCACGACGCAGGCGTACTTTATGTACTGTTTTGAGCCGGGCGGAAATCGCGTCGAACTCTTTGGCGATACGGGCTATTTGATTTTTGATCCCGCGTGGAAAACTGTCGTGTGGGATGTGGCGAACGAAGTGGATTTGGAAAAGTCGAGCATCTGGTTCGGTGGACAGCTCGCGAAAACATTTTATCGCTATGCCACACCCGTTGTGCCCGGGCACAGTCTGGAAGAGATTGGAAGATAAAGTTTTCATAGCACAATGAAATATCTGAAATGGAATGAACCAGCCGAACGCGGCTGGTTTTTTTTTAGAACACATCCGAAAATCCAATTCGCTTGGTTGCGTCCGGCGCTCAAATTGGTGTTGCTAAAGTTGCAAGAACGTTTTCGGATGTGTTCTACGCAATCCGTTTTCGCGTTCGGTTTATAATAGGTGGTGCATTTTTTTCTGCGAGCGTCTCATGCTTGAACCCACTCGTACAAAAATTCGGTTGAACCTGCGCGTGCTGCCCGTACTCATCGTCCTGCTCATCGTCGTCGAATTATTATGGTCAGAACGCGTATGGATGATGCTGTTGGTGTGTTGCGCGGGCATTTGGCTCGCGGATTTTTTGTGGATGCGCGCGCTTGCGCGCGGACTGCGTTTTCAGCGCGAGCTGCGTTTTGATTGGGCGCATGTTGGCGATGAATTGGAAGAACGGTTCACGCTGTCCAATCGCGCGCGCGTCCCCGCACTCTGGGTCGAAATACGTGACCATTCCAATTTGCCAAATTACACGGTCAGTGTTGCCACCGGCGCGGATGGACAATCTGAAAATACATGGCGTGTAAAACATCTCTGCGCGCGGCGCGGTGTGTTTACGCTGGGACCGACGACTGTGCGCTGCGGCACACCGTTCAGCGTGTACACCATCGAAATGGAATACACCGCGCACACCGCGTTGATGGTCATGCCCGCCGTCGTCGCGCTGCCCAACATTCAGGTTGCGCCGGGGGGGCGCGCGCACGAAGGACGCCGCCGTGCCAGCACCTTTGAACGCACCGTCAGCGCGGCGGGAGTGCGCGAGTATCGCGCGGGCGACCCGTTCAAGATTATTCACTGGCGCGCGACCGCGCATCGTGACGAATTGTTCGCGCGCACTTTTGAAAGCACGCCGGCAGGCGATTGGTGGATTTGGCTTGACCTCGACGAAAATGTGCAAGCGGGCGCGGGCGAAAATTCTACAGGCGAGCACGCCATCATTCTCGCGGCATCCCTCGCTACGCGCGGTTTGCAAATGGGACGCGCGGTAGGTCTGGTGGTGAACGCGCGTGAACTCGTGTGGCGCGCGCCCAAAGCGGGCGAAGCGCAGCGCCTGCAAATTTTGCGCGCGCTCGCGACGGTTGAACCCGGCACGCGTCCGTTGGCAGAGTTGTTGACGCGGACCAAACGCGCGCTGACGCGCGATGCGAGTGTCATTGTCATTACGCCGTCGCTAGAGAGTGATTGGTTAGATGCGATGGTCGAGCTGCGTTGGAGCGGCGCGGCGCCTACCGTTCTCTTGCTTGACCGCGCCAGCTATGGCGGACAAGGCAATATTGACGCGGCGATGGCGCTGCTCGCGGAATGGAATATCGCGCGCTATGCCATTCCCCGCGAGGCGCTCGACCAACCAACAATTCCGCCGACGCGCCAAGGCAAATGGGAATGGACGGTGGGCGCAACGGGACGCGCGATTGTGCGTTCCGCGCCGAGCAAACAAGAATGGCGGGAACTCGCATGAATCAACCGCTGCGGGAGTTCGTGCGACGCATCGGCGTAACCGCGTTGTTTATTTGGATATTGTTCGCGGGCGCGCTGGCGAGCATCGCATGGGGCTTGAGCCGCGTCGTGCGCGGACTCGATTTTGATTTGTTGGCGTTGATGTTGTTTGTTGGCGCGAGCGCGGGTTGGCTGTTGGCGCGTTCGCGTTGGCGCGGACGCGTTGTGTGGGCGCTTGCGTGCCTCGCCGCGTTCGTGAGCGTTTTTCTGCGCGTCGGACAATTCGGCGATGACATTCTGGCGATTGTTGTCGACCTCGTAAAATTTGCGGGACGAATCCAATTCGGACAATTCGACGCGCAGCCGCTGTGGAACGCATTCGAGCCATTGGGTGCGGGACTGGCAATTCTTTTGATGCGTCTCGAAGTTTGGAGCCGCGCGCTGGTGAACGGACAACCTGTGGCGGATTTGGCGGCGCTCGCGCTCGTATGGGGTTTTGTGTTGTGGCTGCTCGCGGCATGGGCGGCGTGGATGCTGCGCCGCGCCGCGCAGCCGTTCTGGGCGATGCTTCCGCTGCTGCTTCTTTTCGGATTTGTGCTTGCGTTGACCGGACGCGAGACGCTGTGGCTGATGGTGCCGCTCGCCGCGCTGCTCGGTTTGATGGTGATGGTGCCGCATGATGCGCGGCAAAAAAGATGGGAGCGCCAAGACATTTCCGCCGCGCAAGACCTCGGTTTTGATTTGGGCTTGGTGTCCGTGCCGATGGTTTTGGGCATTCTCGTCGTCGCCTTTTTGATGCCGGCGTTTTCGCCGCGCGCCATTGCGCGGTGGGTGCAAGAGTGGACCGAGCCAACAGAGAATGCTTCGCGAACGATTTCGAATTCGTTCGGGCTTGAACCGGCGCCGCGCGCGACGACTGTTTTCGATACGTTGAGTTCGCCGGGGTTGCCGCGCAGTCATTTGCTCGGCGCGGGTCCCGAACTTTTGAAAACGCTCGCGCTGACGATTCAAACCGATGATGCTGCGCAAGGGCAGCCGTACTATTGGCGCAGTACGACGTACGATATTTACACGGGACGCGGTTGGTTGACGAGCCGTTTTCAAATGCAGGACTATGCCGCAAATGAACGCGTCCAAGATGATTCAGTCCGCGCGCGTACCCTGCATACCCGCGTGCGCGTCGCGCAGCCGAGCGGACTCGTCTATGCGGCGGGAAATGTTACGAGCGTGGACCGCGCGTTTGAAATTGCGCGGCGCACGGACGGCGATGTTTTCGCGGTGCAAGTGAATGCGGAAACGTATCGTGTGGAATCACGCGTGCCGATTTTTCGCGCAGACGAATTGCGCGGGGCAGGCACGAATTATCCCGCGTGGATTCAAACGCAATATCTCGCGCTGCCGGACGATGTGCCGCCGCGCGTGCTTGCGCTCGCGCGCGACCTTACCGCCACTGCGCCGACGCCCTATGACCGCGCAATCGCGCTGGAAAATTATTTGCGAACAATTCCCTACACATTGGATTTGCCCACGCCGCCGCCCGACCGCGATGTGACTGATTATTTTTTGTTTGACCTCCGACGCGGCTATTGTGATTATTACGCGACGGCAATGGCGGTCCTCGC
>JAKOPZ010000129.1 GCA_029778615.1 Chloroflexota bacterium
AAATTTTAAATTCACTTGGGCATCCTTGACCGAATGCCCATCGCGCACAATGCCAACCGGAAACCGATTCTTGCCGAGCACATGTGTGGAATTGGCAATAATAACTTCGAGTCCTTGCGAAGCGTCGGCGGTGGGAATCGGCGTGGGAGATACTTGGGAGGTGGAACTACACGCGGCAAATACGAACGCGAACAAGAGGAGGATAGAAATTTTTGACATGCGCAAGAGATGCGAAACGGAGCGGCGCCATTATACACCTTTGGAAAAAATGCGGTGCGGTACCTATTCGTCCCCGCGCAGAACGCGTTCCATCGCGGCGGCAACTTGGTCGGCGATGGTTTGCAGCAGCTGCTCTTGCGCCTCGCTGAACGCGGCGCGTTGTTTGGATTGCAGGGAAATCACGCCCAAAACGCGGTCACCCGAACGAATGGGCACACCGAGCCACGAATGCAGTAAGCTGGCATCCCCGTAAAACTGCGGCGGGTTTTCGGGCAGCGGATACTCGGTGTAATCGTCAATCCGCAGCGCGCGCGCGGTGGTCACAATCTCGCGTGTAAAACTGGGGCGCGCGGGAATGCGAAACGTCGGACGCAGTTCGCCATAATCCATCACGCGCCGAAAATCAAATTCCTCTTTCGACGCGTCGTACAACGCAATATACGAAGCATCGGACGGAAGCACGCGGGCGGTCTCGCTTTCGATGCTGACGAGCATTTCTTCCAACGTAGCCGCCGCATTCACGCGCCGCGCAATCCGATTCAATACGGCGAGCTCTTCGGCGCGCCGTTGTGTTTCTTGAAAGAGTCGCGCGTTTTCCAATGCGCTGGCTGCCTGATGCGCCAGACTCTCCGCGAGCCGTACTTGTTCGGGCGTAAAGTTGCGGCAGCGTTGTTGGTCCCCCAACTCCACAATGCCAATGATTTGCGCGCCCGCCAAAAGCGGCGCCACCATCAGCGTTTTCCAATGATAGGCGTCCATATTCTCCGCCGTCACCGGATTCAGCGACGGCTCATCGCGACGAAAGGTCAGACTGCGCTTTTCTTGAAGCATCTGCCCGAGATGGGGATGATTGGACAAATAGAACACACTGCCCGGCGGAATGTGCGTTTCGGGTAAAGCATCGCGGTCAACAATGACACGAATTTTGTCCCTTTCGATATTGACATACGAAATGGTACAGACCTGCACATCCAGCGCTTGAATGAAAAAGTCTGCCAGCTGTTCGAGTGTTTCTTCAAGCGCCAAAGTGCGGTTCAATGCTTCCCCGGCGCGATGCAGCAGCTGTGCGTCGCGCAGCTGCCTTTCGGTTTCCGCAACGTAACGCGCGTTCTCCAACGCGACGGCTGCCTGGTCCGCCAAAAGTTCCAGGGCGCGCAGTTCTTCGGACGTAAAGCGGTGCGGCTGTTCATACGCCACATTCATCACCGCGCGCACTTGCCCCCCCCCCTTGAGCGGCAGTCCCACAATCGAGCCGCCCCACCGCCAACTCGCGAACAATGGATGGGTGTTTACTTCGTCAATCACCATCACCTCTCCCGTGCGCGCGACCGTATGCGTCACGCCATTGCGGCGCGGCGTAAACGATTCTGGTTTAAAGGGACTATCTTCGGACCATAACATGCCGCCAAATTCGAGTTCGTCATTTTCATAGAAAAACAAAAAGGCATTGTTGGCAGGCACGAGCCGCAGCGCAAATTGG
>JAKOPZ010000130.1 GCA_029778615.1 Chloroflexota bacterium
CGCCATTGTAGCAAAAGAGCGCGAAAAAAAACAGAGGGGGTTGGCGCAATTTGGAGTGAACTACATCACGAATGGCACTGTTGATTTGTCACAGGGGAGTATAAACGTTGAACCCATCTGCCCGGGACCAATCACTATCCAGAGTAACTACATCGCGGATTTGCCAACGTTCTGCCTCACTCAGAATGGTTGCATCTTTAGGTAGAATCTGAAAAGAGCTAATCAGTTCCCCCATCCGCTGTGCCAGTGGAGTTGCATTTGCGAGTGCTGGGGTCGCAATATCTTCTGGCTCACTGATATGAATGGGGAATGCGCGCAGTGTATTGAAAAATTGAAGAAGATGCGGAAGGATTTGCTGGAAGCTATCGGGGTTTTGTTTGTAGTAGATGTGCCAAAATTGATTCCCTGAAAGAGCGCGCAGAATACGTTGACAGATTTTGAAGTAACATTCTTCAAAGGCGAGCAATGGCAAAACTGCAATAACTCTTTCGGCGAGTGCTTCGCCTTGAAGACGGTGTAAGAACGTTACTGCCGCGACATGGTTTGGGTGAGGTTGTTCGTTTGGATTCGGCGCTAGCTCAAGCACAATGCTCGCGTCCAGAATCAAAAATTCTGGTAGAGGCAGATTTGGGTCCGACAAATTTAGTAGCCTGGCTGGCATTCTCGCTACCCGTATGGTTCTTCAATGATCTCCCGCCAAGTAGAATAGTCCCCAGGCAGTGACTCAAAGAGTTGGACAAGAGACTGTACTGGGTTGGGTGTGTTTTCTCTTAAAGCCTTTGCCTCCGTAATTGTCTTGGACCAATTCGCTCTGAGGCGCGCTTTAGGAGAGCTAACAATCTCGATTGGCATGTTGGCAGGCGTTGATTGCCCCGGCGCAATCCTTTCAAGAGTACTAACAGATTTACCGCTGATCCTAACGGTAATGTACACTTTGATCGGCGCCCGTTTGATTTTCACAGTATCAGTTGATTTGCCGAATGGTAGAGATTGTGGGAGAAGGTTTGAACCACTTCGAGTTAGAGTTGAAATCATTGTTGGTCATCCTCTTTCTCTACATAACCTTTCAAGAGGTTGTAGAATGCCTTTAGCCCACTCGGGGTAACTACGATCTTTGCGATAGGATTAATTGTAGCGTCTTGCAGTTGATTTGAAACGGATTCAAGGGTTCGACCAGGTAACATTATGGCCGAAGTAAATTCGCCAAAAAAGATTACAGTCTCGACACCAGTGCTAAAGATCCCAAACTGATTTGCGAACAGAGCTGGCAAATTATCGTCTGTTGGCCATTTCAAATGTACTTCTACTTTCAGGTCGTCTGGTTTATCCATTATCAGCCTCTCATTCTATGCTGCTTATTATACCTGAAGTGTGTATGCTGTAAATGCTCGGTCAACGATATTTTCGCAGCGCGGGCACGCGCCACGCGGTCGCCAGCACAAACAGAATCGTCAACACGCCGCCGAGCGCGACAGAAAACGGCGCGCCCAAAAATTCGGCGGCAATGCCCGCTTCGAGTTCGCCGAGCTGCGGACCGCCCATAAAGAAAATCATGTTGACAGAAGTCATGCGTCCGCGCAGCGCATCGGGCGTGATGAGCTGGCGGATAGTGGAACGCAGAATCGTGCTGAGCGTATCGCCCGCGCCGAGAAGCATCAAAAAGAAAACCGAAAGAATGAAAAGGTTGGACAAGCCAAAGCCAATCGTCGCCGCGCCGTACAACAAAACGCCGAGCAAGAGGAAAATCCCTTTGGCTTGGATGTTGCCCCACACCGAGACAATCGCGCCCGTGACAACCGAGCCGAGCGATTCCGCCGCCGACAAAATGCCAAACCCTTCGGGACCGACTTTTAAGATATCGCTCGCGAAAATCGGCAGCAGGGTATTCGCGCCCGAAAAGAATGTCGCAAAAAAATCGAGCAGCATGGTAGAAAGGATGATGCGTTCGTGAAACACATAGCGCAGACCTTCCAGCATGGTTTTTAAATTCGCCGCGCTCGCGTGCAGGCGCGCGGGGGTTGGCGTTTTGATGAGCGCGAGCGCGCCGAGCAGCGCAATGTAGGAAATGCCATTGAGCCAATAAATGATGCCGACGCCGAATTTGCCGATAAGCACGCCCGCGATGCCCGGACCGAGAATCGTCGCGATTTGAAATACCATACTGCTGAGCGTAATCGCGTTGGTCAAATCTTCGGACGGCACGAGGTTGGGCGTGAGCGATTGGCGCGAGGGCAAATCGAACGCGGCAGCGGCGGCGTTCACAAAGCCGACGCCGTAAATCCACCACACATTGACGATACCCAAAAGCGTGACCAAGCCCAGCACAAAGGCAGTGCTCATCATCACACTTTGCGTAACAAGCATCACCTTGCGCCGATTACGCGTATCCGCGACCACACCGCCTGCGAGTGAAAAAAAGATAATCGGAATCAAACGCGCCAATCCCAAACCACCGAGCGCGAGCGCCGACCCCGTGATTTCGTACGTCTGCCAATTGATGGCGACGTTCTGCATCTGCGAACCCGCAACCGAAATCAAAAGTCCAATCCACAAGAGGCGATAGTCGCGATGACGCAGCGCGTTAAACGCGCGGGGGCGCAAGGCAGCCATTTCGGTTTCCTCCGCTCTTTATTTCCACTGCGTCAAAATCTTTTCGCGTTGAAACAAACGTACGCCGAATCGCAAAATTAATGCGTCGAGGGCGGCGATGACGAGCGCGCCAAGCAGAAACGATGTCGCGTTCAACAAAATCAAGCCCGTCGTCTGCGCGACGCCCAGAATCACAATCGGCATGACGATAAAGCCGCCAATTTGCTGCACGGCGCGCGTATCATTCACGCGCGACGAAATAATCACGGCAATGCTCACGGACAAGAGCGAAAGCAGCGGCGCAAGAATCAACATTGCAACGAGCCATTTCGGATTGAGCAGCGTCCAGTACACGCGGTCGCTGGAAATCAAAAGGCGTCCCACGCTAAAGAAAATAACAAACGCCGCCCACGTCGCGAGCACGGCGGGCAGCACCGCCGCCACGGCTTTGGCGAATAACAATTCACCCGTTTTGATAGGCGTCGCCAGCAGCGGTTCGAGACTCTTGGTCTGTTTCTCGCCGACGATACTTTGCGCGGCGATGGACATGGGAATGATGAGCGGCATCAACAGAAAAAAAGTGAGGAACTGTTGAAGGATGATAAACATCGTCACTTCGCCCGTTGTCCACGTTTGCAGTTCGGGCATCGTTTGGAGAAAGGGACCCAGGTCGCGCGCGGTGCGCGACGCGTCGGGGTCCGCGTTCATCGCGTTTCCCAAAAACGCGACGCCGATTAACGGCAGAATGGTGATTAATAGTGGCGGCAAAAAAATCGCAAGCAGCAAGCCGCGACTCTTGACTATTTCTTGGACCTCACGCCGCAGCACTGCCATCACGCGCGAAAAATTTAACATCGGTGTTTCCTTGTTTCACAACTGACCGATAGACGTTTCAGCGAAACGTCTCTACATTGACGACCCGACCCTCCGACGAACGGACTATCCGACTGTCTGACCGCCCGACCGTCCGACCAAATCCAAATACACTTCTTCCAACGACGCGCGTTCCTGCCGCACTTCAAGAATCGCCGCGCCCGCGTTCACCAACGCGTTCACCACGAGCGGCGTCATTTCGTCTGGCGCATCGAGCGCAATCGAAAATGTGCTGCCGTTGCGCTGCACATCGCGCGCAAAGGCGAGGGCGTTGAGCGCGTTCGCTTGTGCCTCTGTAATTTCGCGCACGCGAAACAACACGCGCTGTCCGTACAACTTGCGCCGCAAATTTTCGGGCGTGTCCACCTGAATCAAATGCTGTTTGAAAACGCCCACGCGGTCGGCAAGACGGTCGGCTTCGTCCAAATTGTGCGTGCAGAGAAAAATCGTGCGCCCTTCGCTTTTTAATTCCGCAATGAAATCGCGCACCACTTTGGCGGATTCGGGGTCGAGCGCGCTCGTCGGTTCGTCAAAGAAAACCACTTGCGGCTCGTGCAATAACGCGCGGGCGATGGACAATTTTTGTTTCATGCCTTTGGAAAAATTGCCGACCGGTTCTTTTTGCCGCTCGCCCAAGCCAAGAATCTGCAAATAGCGTTCAATTTGTTTCGCGCGCGTATCCGCGTCGAGTCCGTACAAGCGCGCGAAAAAATCCAAATTCTGCACCGCGTTCAATTTTTCATACAACCCCGGCGCTTCGGTGAGAATGCCGATGCGGGCGCGAATCTGGTCGTCGTCGCGTCCGACATGCAAACCCGCGACCGTCGCTTCGCCACCCGTCGGCGCGATGAGACACGCGAGCATTCGCATCGTCGTCGTTTTCCCCGCGCCGTTCGGTCCGAGAAACGCGAAAATTTCGCCCGCGTTCACCGTGAGCGATAAATTTTCGACGGCGGTGAATTTGTCAAACGTTTTGGTGAGGTTGTGTGTTTCAATCATGGGAAAAAAAGAGCAAGAGCGTTTTGCTCTTGCTTGATGTATAGCCTATCAGAGCAGACAAACCCTATGGGAATGTACGGATTCGTACTTGCCCTGTATCTGCTGCATAAGCAAATGCGGCTTGAATATCCTCGCGTGTCAAACGCGGATATGCATCCAACAATTCGTTCTCCGTTATGCCTTCGCCAAGTTTGCGCAAAATCAATTCTACGGGAATGCGCGTGCCGCGAATTACGGGCTTTCCCAACATCACGTCGGGATTGATTTCAATTCGTTCTAACATCCTTGATACACCTTTCGAATTTTACGCGTGCAACAATATCAAGATTGTAGGCAGAGCATTTGTACGTGTCAAACTCTACTTGTTCCCAAGTTGCGCGCGATGGCACTCTGACTATCATTCATTCCATCCCACGTCATTTTCGGAGGACACGATGCCTGTCAATCTTCAAGGTCGCTCGTTCGTCAAGGAACTCGATTACACCGCCGACGAATTTAAATTTTTGTTGAAACTTGCCGCCGATTTAAAAGCCGCCAAGTACGGCGGGTACGAGAAACCGCGCCTGAATGGAAAAAATATCGCGCTGATTTTTGAAAAAGCATCCACGCGCACGCGCTGCGCGTTCGAAGTCGCCGCGTACGACCAAGGCGCGCACACGACGTATCTCGGACCCGAAGGTTCGCAAATCGGCAAAAAAGAATCCATGAAGGATACCGCGCGCGTGTTGGGTCGCATGTACGATGCGATTGAATATCGCGGCAAGAAACAATCGGTCGTCGAAGAGTTAGCGCGCTATGCAGGCGTTCCCGTGTACAACGGACTCACCGACGAATTCCATCCGACGCAGCTGCTCGCGGATGTTTTTACGATGCTCGAACACGCGAACAAACCGCTTGAGCAAATTGCATACGCGTTTCTCGGCGATGGACGCTTTAACATGGGCAACTCGTACTTGATTACGGGCGCGCTGTTGGGAATGGATGTCCGCATCGGCGCGCCGCGCGATTTGATGCCGAAAGCGCAATTGATTGAAACCGCGCGCGAGTTGGGCAAGAAATCGGGCGCGCGGATTACGCTCACGGATAATGTCCAAGACGCGGTGCGCGGCGCGGATTTTATCGCAACCGATGTGTGGGTCTCGATGGGCGAACCCGCGTCCGTGTGGGGCGAACGCATTGAACTGTTGCACGACTATCAAGTGAACGCGCGCGTGCTCGAAATGGCGCAAAATCCGAACGTGAAATTTATGCACTGCCTTCCCGCGTTTCACAATCGCGAAACGGAAATGGGCGAAGAGGTCTATCAACAATTTCATGTGGACGCGATGGAAGTGAGCGACGATGTTTTTGAATCGCCCGCGTCGGTGGTGTTTGACGAAGCAGAGAATCGAATGCACACCATCAAAGCGATTATGGTGGCGACGTTGGGGTAATACTATTTAAACTTCGGGCGGTTGGAAACCGCAGCGACCCATAGCGAAACCGATCTACATCGGTTTCAAGCAAACAGAGTCAACGGAGGTTGACTTGGCAATGGGTTGCTGCGAATTCTATTCAGCGACCCATAGGGAAAGCGATCTACATCGGTTTCAAGCAAACAGAGTCAACGGAGGTTGACTTGGCAGTGGGTTGCTGCGAATTCTATTCAGCGACCCAAAGCGAAACCGATCTATATGGGTTTCAAGCAAACAGAGTCAACGGAGGTTGACTTGGCAGTGGGTTTCAACAAACGCAGTCAACGGAGGTTGACTTGGCAGTGGGTTGCTGCGAATTCTATTCGCCCGATTTCACTTTAATCGGCAACCCTTCCAGCTCCATAATTTTCAACGCGTTCGTCGTGGGACTCGGACCCGCGCGCAACAGATAATCAAACACCAATTTTCCATCGCGCACCTCGTCGCGGAAATGATAATTTCGCGCGCGCGAATTGTTGTCGGCGAGATGCGCGAGTTCCAAATCGTGCGTCGCAATGAGACCGATGCCGCGCGCGCCGAGCAGTGCTTGAATATACGCGCGGCTGCCGATGAGCCGTTCGCGATTATTCGTCCCGCGAAAAATTTCGTCAATCAAATACAACAGCGGCAGTTCATCGTCGCGTTGTAAATCCTGTAGTAATGTCTTGAGACATTTGACCTCTGCGTAAAAGTACGAAAAGCCATCCAGAATCGAATCGGTGATGCGAATGCACGTGTGCAAACGAAACGGCTGCGCGAAAAATTGCGATGCCATCACAGGCGCGCCCGCGTGGGCGAGACAAAAATTGATGCCCACCGTTTTGAGAAACGTGCTTTTCCCCGCCATGTTCGAACCCGTCAAAATATCCACTTGCCCCAATTCTTGAATTTCAAAATCATTCGCCACACGCGCATCCGCGCGAATCAACGGATGCGCCAAATTCTCGACGTGCAACGCGGGCGATATATCCGCGCGAAGTTCGGGAAATGCCGCGTCGGGATGCAGCGCCGCGAAATTTCCCAATGCAATGAGCGCGTCGAGTTCGTGCACCACGCGCACCCATTCGGGCAAAACGTGCGCGATGTTCTCGCGTTCGCGCGCGGCGAGAGCGGCAAACAAAAAATCCCACGGCGAAATTACGTTCAACAAAACGGACCACAGCGGATTGTTTCGTAAACCGACGGCGGCAGTAATCCACTGCACGCGGCGCAATTCTTGCGAGGGCACGGGACTTTTGTTGACGAACGGCGCGCACAATTCCGCCAGATGCGGCGCATTGCGGTACGATGCGCGTTCGAGATACTCCACCAGCGCGCGAAATTTTTCCAATTCCGCGTTCACGCGGACGACCGCGCTCAAAATCGTTTCCAATTCTTTTTGATTCCAATAATAAAACGCAGCATAGGCGACGAGCGAGAGAATGAACCATGGCGGGAACGAAAAATATTGCCAAAGGATGAACAGGAGCAAATTGATAGCGACGAGCAGCGCGGCGACGGGCAGTGTCCAACGCAAACGCGCGGCGGGGAATTCCGTCTTGAGCCAATCGAGTAAATTGTCGCCTTCGAGCTCGCGTTTCAACACGCGGCGATAGGTGAGCCAAAAGCGCTCGCGAAATCGCGCGCGCGGTTTCAATTCCCGCACAATGTTTTGGCGCGCGCCCAACGCGTTTGTATCGGGACGCGACGACGTGAGCCATTCCGCGAGCAATTGCGTGCCGTGACGCGAAACGGTCGTGTCGAGGAGTTGATGGAGTGAGCGATAGCCCGTGAGGTCGAGGTCGAGCGCGAGAGACTTGTCTTTTAATTCAATTGGACGCGGCGGCGGGAGCGATTCCCAATCGAGAAGCATTCGCGCGCGTTGGTCGCTTTTTAGCGCGCGCAAAAGGGTGAGTGTTTCAATCCAATTTTCTAAACGCCGATGGAGAAAAACGAGGACGAGAAAAACGAAAAGCGAGAATGCGAAAACGAGCCACGCGAGCGCGCTATTGAAAAAAAGCGCGGCGAGAATGGCGTCGAGGATTCCAAGCAGAACGATTGCAAGACGCAGTAACGCGATGCGATTGCTCTGCTGTTCCAACGGACGCAAACGTTTCGAGAGACGTTCGATTTGAAAGGCGAGAGATTGGAGATTGGAGACTGGAGATTTGTCCCGCGCAGAGACAAGGGTTCGGAGGTTGGACACGTTAGCTTATCCAGTCCAAAAAACGATAATACAACGCGGCGAATGGAAGGAACCACGGGTTGCCCCAATAGAACGGCATCGTCGGAAAATTCATGCCCTCAAACGGATTGTGCCATTCTTGACCCGCGATGCGATTCGCAAGTTGTTGTCCCAAGTACGTGGCAAGCGCGACGCCGTGACCCGCGTAGCCCATCGCATAATACACGCCGTCCATTTGCCCCGCGTGCGGATAAATGTCAAACGTGAAACCGAGCGTGCCGCCCCACGCGTACGCGGTCGGATACTTGACCACTTGCGGAAAAATTTCCAACATCCCTTTACGCAAAAGGTCCGCGCTCTCGCGCACCGTGTCGGGCGTCGCGGGGAAAAACGCGGCGCGTCCGCCAAACACAATGCGGTCGTCGGGCGAACGGCGAAAATAGTACAAAAAATTTTTCGTGTCGAAAATCATTCGATTATTCGGAATGAGCTGCTGCGCGAGATTTTTTTCGAGCGGTTCAGTGGCGATGATGTAACTGCCGATAGGAATGATGCGTTTTTGAAATTGCGGCGTCGCGCGGTCAGTGTAACCGTTCGTCGCGGCGATGACATCTTTGGCAGAAATATCTCCGCGCGCGGTTTTCACCACAAAGCCGTTCGCGTTTTTTTCGATGTAGGTTGCGGGCGTCGCGTCGTGCAAATCCGCGCCCGCGCGCTGCGCGGCGCGCGCGAGTCCGCGCACATAGTTCGCGGGATGCAGCCCCGCGCTGCGTTCGTCCACCATGCCGCCGTGATAAAAATCGGTGTCGAGTTCGTCGCGCAAATTTTGTTTCTCGACAATGCGCGTCGGGTAATCAAAATCGCGTTCGAGCAGCTCGTGCGTTTTTTTCAAATGCTCCATGTGCGCGGGTTTGTATGCCGCGTCGAAATGTCCGCGCCGCGCGAAATCGCAATCAATGTTCTCTTCTTGCACAATCGTCGCGACGGTTTCCAACGCGGACAGCGACGCGTTCCACAAATCGCGCGCACGCTCGATTCCAAACACGCGCGTCATTTCGCCGATGCCGTGTTTGTGTCCCGTCAGCACCATGCCGCCGTTGCGCGAACTCGCACCCCAGCCAATGCTATCTTTTTCCAACACGGTGACGCGCGCGCCGAGCTTTGCTAAACGCAGCGCGGCAGACAGTCCCGTATAACCGCCGCCGATGATGACGACATCCGCGCGCGGCGGCAATTCGCGATTTGCGAACGAGGCAAGTTCGGGCGCAGTGGCGGACCAGAGGGATTGGAGTTGCATTACACCTCGCTCCAATGCAACCGCGGACCATCAAGCAGCAAAGCAACGTGATTGATAACATCACGCCCTAAAATCCCTACGTCTTGGTCAATCACAAGATAAAGTCCACGAACAGTTCGCTTGAGAAAAATCAAGTCGAGTTCCACTGCATGTGCGAAACTGGTCGCACCATTAAATCCCATCACTTGATAATTTGGAAGTGAATCCAGTGTGATTCCAAGTTGGTCCAGTGTGCTTTGCGGGACCAAGCTCACATCCGCGCCTGTGTCAATTAACATTGGCACATTGAATGCGGAGGCATCACTCTGCTGAACCCGAAAGGCAACGAATGCGAGCGGCGCGGGCGGACTATAGCGTCGCTCGTCATAAGCTGCCATTGTTCACCTCCAAGATAACCTTCTTCTCGAAATCCGTCGCCTGCTCTGGATACTTGAGTCGGGGGCTTCTCAAGTGGGGAACAGCTTGGGGTTGGACCTCTGGCACAATTACATACACCTTTGTTTTTTCGGGCAGTGAAATATTCTCTGGGAGTTGAACTTGCCCATTTTCGATGATGCCCTCGTAGGTGACGAGCTTCATGAGTTGTCTCCTTCCATCATGGCTTGCTTTTTTATCTCTTCCGTCCAACTTGCGCGTTGAAACAAACGCGTGAGCGTTATGGCTGCCAGCGCGTACAAGAGCGGCAGTCCAAACGTTTCCATGCCGCGCCACGCGACGCTCCCCGTGAGTTGTTCAATGTTGTTCAGGTCGTGCGACGCGAGCGCCCAATTCACAATCATCACGCTCAACAACACGTATCCCAGATACAAAAAGATGCGGCTCACGCGCGGAAAATTTTGTGACGACGCGTTTGCCCATTTGCCCGCGCCAATCGCATCATACAAAATACCGAACGCGACAAAACCGATGCCGGCGAAACCAAGAAACGGCGTGAACGGGTTGGAAATAAAATCGGACTGCCGCAGCAAGCCGAACAAAACTATCAGGAACAACAGACCTGCAGCGCGTGTGGGCGTGAGCGCGCGGCGCGCAATCCAATACAAGGCAATGCCCAACAAAAAGAGCATTGCGAAAAAATCAATGCGCTCGCGCGTCGCCCCGCGCAGCGCCGCGAGCCAACCATCGGGCGCGAGCCAAGCGTACCAAAACGTCAACGCGCCCGCTATCGTAACATACAATGCCAGTTCGCGCGCGCCGCGCCGCGCGAAAAAAATTCCCGCGCCGAGAAACAAAAATGCGGCAATCAAGAGCCACGGCTGTTCCGCGCGCGTTTGCAAAACGTTCAACACGTCAAACAACGTCGCGCGCGCGGCATCCAACGCGCGCATCGTCGGCAGCGCTTGGGTGAGATTGATGACAATGTATTCGATGAATTTGACTGCGCTAAACGCGAGGATGAGCCACAGCGCGTAACCATGCGCGTTTTCCAAAAGGGATTCGTCGTTCAATTCCCCGCGCGTATTTTTTGCCAAACGCCGGATGCCAAAATACGCCGCGCCGACGATGAGCCAAACGCCCACCGCGCCGCCGAGCGCCAAGAGTTCCGCCCTCCAGCCGTTTGCGATGACGCGCGTGTTGGCTTCCATGACTACTGTCGAAATTCTGAGCGCGAACGCGACTAACAAAATCGCGTATAAAAATTCCGACCTCAGCCGCACTTGCACCACTTGCGTTGTCCACTGCGCGGCTTGACTGACGAACAGCGCGATATTGAGTCCCGCGAGCAAGAGCAGCGGCGCGACGAATCCTTGATACGAAACGAGATTCGTCTGCAGCACGCCGACGATGACAGGAATCCCAAAGCGCCGCCAACTCGCCATATCGCGCGCGTGAATCACGGCAAAGAACGCGGCGACGCACACAAACAGCGCGAGCCATTCCCACGCGGGGCGCGGCGCCGCGCGCGCGCGCAAAATGAAAAACATTGGCACGATGAGCAGGGCGAGCGCGAGCGCGCTAAATTCGATAACGTCTTGTTGTGCGATTCCGTTTGGAATAAAAAACTGTGCGACGATGCCGGTGAGATTCAGCCAGCCCCACGCAAATAGCAAATAGAGCGCGTTCGCCGCGACGCGCACGAGCCAATGCGCGTGCAGCGCGCCCGCAAGAATGTACGTCCACGCGACGGCGATGAAAAAAAAGGTGACGGGAATCAACGCGTCGGGCACAAGTGAGCCGCGTCCGACTGCGCCGTTGACCTGCGGCACGAGGGCGAATTGCGCGCGCCACGTTTCGTTCAAGACGAGCGCGCCGACCATTCCAAACAACAGCCCAAAGCCGACGACGACGAGAATTTTTGTCGGCAGATTCAAACCGCGCACGCGAACGAATCCCTCGCGCAAATCCGCCAACACAAAATCGCGCACAAGCGAAAGCGGCAATTCAATCAGCGCGCGCAGTTGATTCGAAATACGCGAGCGTTGCGAAATCTCTTGCATTATTTTTCCGTCAGTCCCAACAACGCAGACGTGTATGGCACAAGCACTCGCGAACCGACGACGACGGGATGCTGTGACACGCCGCCGAACAAATTCAAATCCACATCCGCAAACTGCGCGGCGAGCGCGCCCGTGTTTGCATCGAGCGCGTTGACACGTCCGTTTTGCAAAAGGAACCACACGCGGTCATTTTGCAAAAAAATTGTCCCAAGCCGTTCGCTCGGCGGTGGGTTCGTCCAGCGCACCGCGCCATCCTGCGCGTCGAGCGCGGCGATTTCGCCTTTCAAGCTGGAAACAAATACGCGCCCATTGTGCCACCACACGCGTTCGATGAAACTCGGCGAACTCGTTGTTGTCCGCGCGCGCCACAATTCTTTGCCGCTTGTGGCATCGAGCGCGACGAGGTATCCTTCTTCCCCCCGTGTTACCGCTGCGACGTACAGCACACTGCCCGCGTCATTCAACACCGGTTCGCCAATCGTCAACAAATCCAGCGCGGTGTGCCAACGCGGCGCGCCTGTTTGCAAATCGTACGCGGCAGGTTCGGCAGTGTACACAATTCCCTCGCGCACGGTCACACCCGTTGGATAACCGCTGCCTTGCAATTTTGTTTGCCAGTGTGTTTCCCCGCTCGCGCGGTCCAGCGCATACAATGCTCCATTCACTTGCGCGGATACATCACTCACTTGCAATTTTGACCACAACACCAAATCGTTCGCGACGACGACGGGGCGATAACTCAAATCCGGTTTTTGCGTTTGCCACACTACGCGCCCATTGCGTAAATCCATCGCGTACAACGATTCGCCAATGTTGGCATAAAACACATCGTCCGCGATGACGGGGTCAATGCGCGTCGCTTTTGTGTCGCCTGTTGTAATTTGTCCGATGCGCTGTGCCGAACCGTCGTTCGGGTTTACGGAATAAACGAAGGAACCTTCGTCAATTACAATCGCGCGCTCGCCATACGGAACGGGACTTGAGGTGATGCCAAACACTTGGAACGGCGCGTCCGCAATCGAAGTGAACCATGCGAGTTGAAGCGACGTGAGCGAAACACGCGGCGCGCCGAGACGCCACAAGCCCGCGTGGTCGTCCAGCAGCCAAATCGCGTCGCCGCCCCGCGCGGGCGATTGTTTGAACGCGCTCGCGTCAGAGGTCCACGTTTGAAGAATGTTCCCCGCCGAATCCGTGAGGTGAATTTTTCCATCCGCGCTGGCAATGACGAGATAAGCAGCAATCTCAATCGGCGTGCCGATAAATTGCGCGGGCGGGCTGCGCGAAATCCGAGAACCCGTTAACGCATCGAATACGCCGAGCGCGCCATCGTTTGTGGTGAGGTGAACGCGCCCGGAGAAAATCAAAGGCGCAGAGTTCGCCGCGTCCGCGTCCGCCGACCAAATTTCATCACCCGTATCCGCCTTGAGCGCATAGAGCGTGCCGCTGCGCGAAATCACATACGCGAGGTTTTCTTGAACGACGATTGGCGTTTGTACCGCGTCGTCTGCGCCAAAGGTCCAACGCGTCGCGCCCGTTGTCACATCCAACGCATACACCGTTCCGTCATCCGAGCCGACAATCGCGATATCGTTCGCCAGCGCGGCGGATGAAACAATCGGACTCGCCGTTTCCGCGCGCCAAACCAGCTGTCCGGTCTCCGCATTCAGAGCATACACCGCGCGGTCTTCACTGCCAAAGATAACCAACGTGTTGGCGATGAGCGGGCGCGCGGCGATATTGTCGCGCGCGCGAAAACTCCACAGAAAAACTCCGCGCGCATCGAGTGCGTACAGACGTTTGTCGCTCGCGCCGAAATAAATGCGCCCGCGCGTTTCATCATACGCGGGCGCGCCGTACACCGTGCCGTTCAGGGGAAAGGACCACAGCGCGCTCGCCGCCGTGTCGTTTGCATCGTACGCATAAAACGCGCCGAGCAAGCCCGACGCCAAAACACTCGCCGGATTCGTCGGCAGCCACAGCGGCGGCATCGTCGACTCTGCCGCGCTGATGTTTGAGCCGATGCGTCCGAGCCGCTTCAACTGCCATACATTAAAATTTGGCGCGAGCGACGCGGATTCGTTCGGAGGATTTTTGGGAAATAAAGCCAGCGCGTCAGAGGAAATCGGTTCGTCGCGGGAAAATATTTTTGTTTGTTCCGTCAGCTGCCCGTTCGCGTCCAGCGAGCGCGACGAAACCAAGCCCTTGCCCGCGCAGTATTCTTCCTGCATACGTGTTTGCGCCGCGAACGTGACATCGCTTTCGACAAGCCAGCAGTCCGTTTCGGAATTGTACGAGACAACGCGTTCTTGCGAGGTGTACGCGAGATTGCCCGCCTTGCTTTGATTCTCCCACGTTGTGCCCACTTGAAACGACGCGGGACGCGCCAACACGGGCGGGTCGAAAATTCCTTCCGTTTGTGTTTGGGGAAAATAAAGACTGATGACGTTATCGCCGCGCGCATCGCGCAAGATAATCGCGCTGAATTCGGAAACGTTGCCCTGTGCGTCCAGCGTGCGGTCGGTTTGGCGAATGATTTGCGCGTCATGCAAACGCGCTTCAAAGGTATCGAAATCAATTTCGCTTTCGCCCGCGCGGCGCATGAATTTTTGCAGCGCGTTGCGCGTGTTGGCGCGCAGTTCAGTGCCCAACGCAGGTCCCGTGCCCAGAATTTCAAACGTGCGGCTCGTCCAGCGTAGTGGCTTGCCCTCCGCGTCGATGGTGACGAGAAGAAACGCGTCCTTGTCGCGCAGCGGCATGTATTTTTCGAGGAACGGCGGAGCCGTGGGCGCGGCTTGCAGCCAGGGGACCGCAAACAAATATCCCGCGCCGACGAACGCGCCGAGGAGCAGAACCAGAACAACGAACGAACTGCGCGCTGCCATAGCCGAACGGTTTCTCAGGGCACAACCTTTTCGCGCAGTTTAACGGGTTGACGTTCCTTGCCGCGTATACGCAGATTCAACATTTCTACGAAAACGGAAAAGCCCATCGCGAAATAAATGTATCCTTTGGGAATATGCACTTCGAGCGATTCGACGACGAGCGTAAAGCCGATGAGCAAGAGAAAACTGAGCGCGAGCATTTTGATGGTGGGATGTTCGTCCACAAATTTTGCAATCGGACCCGCCGCAAAAATCATTACGCCCGCCGCGACAATGACCGCCATCACCATAATCGGAATTTCGTTCACCATGCCGACGGCGGTAATGACGGAATCGAGTGAAAACACCACGTCGAGCAGCATGATTTGAATAATGACGGCGTTAAAAGAAGCGGCGACGTGTTTTGACGTGTGTCCTTCTTCGCCTTCCAACTTTTGGTGAATTTCCTGCACGCTTTTGTAGATCAAAAATACGCCGCCGACGAACAGCACAATATCGCGGCCCGACAGTTCAAAGCCCAAAATGCTCACGAGCGGCGCGGTGAGGCCGACGATAAACGACAACGACAGCAAGAGCAAAATGCGCGTAATGACCGCGAGCGCGATGCCGGTGGTGCGGGCGCGCGCTTGCTGCGCTCGAGGCAATTTGCTCGCGAGAATCGAAATGAAAATCACATTGTCCACGCCGAGTACGAGTTCCAGCGCGACGAGCGTGACGAGGGCGACGAGTAATTCGGGGTTCAACCAGTCCATGATGCAAGGACTCCTCTGGGAGAATTGATTCCAACGCAAGTGAAACGCGTTGGCGATTATATAGATGCGATAGAGTAAAGCAAATGGCGACCGGAGAGTGGAGACGGGAGATTGGAGACTAGAGATTCGCGTTTGGAATGCTGCGTGTCTCCACAATTTTCCACAAATTATAAATCATTATCCACAGCTGCGAATGGCAAACCGCGCGGATTTCGCGAGAAAAAACGCGGCGCGCGTTACGTTATCCACAGGCGCGCAAAACTCTGTAAGGGTGTTGATAAAAACTTTAAGGAGCTTCCGCGCGCGTACCATGCTATAATCCGCGTAGAACACGTATTCTCGATTTCCCATTCGTGCGCGTTTTTTTGTACCTTGCGTTCCCCTGCCATGCCCGTACTCGGCGGGGGATGTTTTTCGATTGATATTTGATGGAACGCGGCGGCGGGGAACGCGGCGGCGGGGAACGCGGCGGCGGGGAACGCGGCGGCGAGCGTTCCCTACTCATTTCTCATAGCTCATGGCTGAATTCGTCCATCTCCACGTTCATTCCGAATATTCACTCCTTGACGGCTTGTCGCGTACCAAAGGACTCGCGGCGCGCGCCAAAGAATTGAACATGCCCGCCGTCGCCATCACCGACCACGGCACAATGTTCGCGGCGATTGAATTTCATGACGCGTGCAAAGCGCAGGGCGTGAAACCCATCATCGGCGTCGAGGCGTACCTCGCGCCGCGTACGATGGCAGACCGCGACAGCAAAATTGACCGCTCGCCGTACCACCTTTTATTGCTCGCGGAAAACGAACTCGGCTATAAAAATCTTTTAAAAATTTCTTCGACCGCGCAGCTGCAAGGATTTTATCAAAAGCCGCGCGTGGACAAGGCGTATTTAGAAAAAACGTGCGCGGGACTCATCGCGACGACGGGCTGTCTCGCCGCCGAAATTCCGCAATTGCTCGTGCAAGGCAAAACGCGACAGGCGCGCGATTTGGTGGACTGGTATCGCCAAATTTTCCAAGACCGTTTTTACATTGAACTTCAAGAACACGGCATCCCCGAACTCACGCGCATCAATCAAGATTTGATTGCCCTCGCGCGCGAATTTAATTTGAAATTGATTGCGACGAACGATGTCCATTACGTGAACAAAGACGATTGGTTCGCGCAAGATGTTTTGTTGTGCGTGCAAACGGGCGCGTTGGTGAGCCAGAGCGACCGCATGAAAATGGACGGGCGCGATTATTGGTTCAAGTCGCAGGATGAAATGTTCGAGCTGTGGCGCGAAATTCCCGATGCGCTCACCAACACGCTCGAAATCGCGGAACGCTGCAACGTTGATTTGTCATTCAAAGGATATCACCTTCCGAATTTCCCCGTCCCCGATGGACATACCGCCGATGGTTATTTGCGCGCGATTTGCGAACAGGGATTTCGCCAGCGCTATCCCGATGCCTCGCCCGCGCACATCGAACGATTGAATTACGAACTGGGCGTCATTCACAAGATGGGCTTTGATACCTACTTTCTCATCGTGTGGGACTTGACGCGTCACGCGCGCGAAAATGGCATCTGGGCAAATGCGCGCGGTTCGGCAGCCGGTTCGATGGTCGCTTATTGTCTCGGCATCACCAATCTCGACCCGCTCCAACACAATCTCATCTTTGAGCGTTTTCTCAACCCCGACCGCATCTCGATGCCCGACATTGATTTGGATTTTCCTGACGATGCGCGTCAAGAAATGATTGACTATACGGTCAACAAGTACGGCAGAGACAACGTCGCGCAAATTATTACCTTCGGCAAAATGTTGGCGAAAGCGGCGATTCGCGATGTCGGACGCGCGATGGATTATCCGTTGAGCGAAACAGACCGCGTCGCAAAATTAATTCCCGTCGGTCCCGGCAAAACGATTGACGGCACGCTCGAAGAAGTGCGCGAGTTCCGCGAACTGTACGAAAGTTCCGATTACATCAAGAAATTGATTGACAATGCGAAACTGTTGGAAGGCGTCACGCGCAATGCGTCCACCCACGCGGCGGGCGTCGTCGTCACCGACAAGCCGGTGATTGAATACACACCGCTGCATCGTCCCACGCGCGGCGATGAATCGGGCACGCCCGTGACGCAATATCCGATGGGCGACATTGAACACATCGGACTTTTGAAAATTGATTTTCTCGGACTGGCGCATCTCACAATTGTGCGTGAAGCGTGCAAACTTATCAATGCACGGCACGGCACAAATTTTGATTTGAACAGCATCCCCGTCGAGGACGATGAAGCGTTCAAGTTGTTGTCGCGCGGCGATGTGATTGGTGTTTTCCAAGTCGAAGGCGCTGGGATGAAACGCGTGCTGATGCAGATGCGTCCTGCCAAATTCGACCACATCGTCGCGACGATTGCGCTCTATCGCCCGGGACCGATGGATTACATTCCGACGTACATTGCGCGTTTGCACGGACAGGAAAAAGTAAAATATCATCATCCCGCGCTCGAACCGATTTTGTCCGAAACGTTCGGCATCATGGTGTATCAAGAACAAATCATGCGGATTGCGCGTGACTTGTGCGGCTTTACCGGCGGCGAAACGGACACACTGCGAAAAGCGGTGGGCAAGAAAAACAAAGAAGCGATTCTCAAACAGCGCGAAAAATTTATTTCCGGCGCAGGCAAAACGGGTATCATTACGGAAGAAATCGCGGCGAAAATTTTTGACGACATTGAATTTTTCGCGCGCTATGGTTTCAACAAAGCACATGCGGCAGTGTACGGCGTTCTCACCGGACAGACCGCGTATCTAAAAGCGCATTACACGATTGAATACATGACCGCGCTGTTGTCCACCGATATTGGCAACACGGAAAAAGTGGCAATGTTCATTGCCGAAGCGCGGCATTTGGGCATTCCCATTTTGCCGCCGGATGTGCGCTACAGCGGCATGAAATTTACAATTGACGATGACGCGCACGCAATTCGCGGCGGCTTGCTCGCAATCAAAAATGTCGGCGAAGGTCCGGTGCAAGCGATTCTCGATGGACGCGGCGACAAGCCATTCGATTCACTCGATGATTTTTGTACGCGCGTTGATTTGAAACAAGTGAACCGCCGCGTGTTGGAATCGCTCATCAAAGCGGGCGCGTTCGACGCATTCGGTCATCGCGCGCAATTGCTCGAAGCGATTGACCAGATGTTGTCCATCAGCGCGTCGCATCACAGCGCGAGCGCGGCGGGACAAATGAGCATGTTCGGCGGATTGCTGGCAGCGGACACGTTTGGCGAACTGCCCAAGGTCAAAGAGATTGACAACAAGACGCAGCTCGAGTGGGAAAAAGAATTGATGGGCGTGTACTTTACGCCGCATCCCTTGTTGAAACTCGCGGACAGCGCGAAAAAACATGTGGGCGCGTATGTCGGTGAAATCACCAACGAGAGCGATGGACACAACGTCACCATCGGCGGCATCATCAAAAGCGTGCGCCAAATCGTTACCAAAAAAGGCGATGCGATGGCGTTCCTCCAAGTCGAAGACCCGCAAGGCACGATAGAGGTCGTCGCGTTTCCGCGCACATTCAACGACTGCCGCGATGTGATTCACGAAGACGCGCTCGTACTCGTGCGCGGCAAAGTCCAAGTGCGCGAAGACAAAATCGCGATTCTTGCAGACTTGATTTGGAATTTTCCGGTTGAAACACCAAAACCCGAAGCCGTCGCGCAAGCGGACCGTCCGATTCCCGGAATTTTTTCCAACACGCCCGTCATTGTCCCTGCGCCGCCGCCGAGAGTGGATGAAATGGTTGAACGTGTTCTCGATGATTGGATGCCGCCGCCCGGCGATTGGGATGAGGAACTGACGACGGACGACGCGCGAGAAATGAGAAACGAGACAAGCGCGTCCGATGTGGTTCACGCAAGCGCCGAGCCGGTTGCAGTCCCCGAACAACTTGCGCGTGCGGAAGATTCAAGCGGCGTGATTGCCGAAACCCAAACGGAAATTCCCGGTGAGAATGAGGATTGGTTCAAACCGAGCGATAATGATTTTGCCGAACCGGAAGCAGTTGCGATTCATGTTGAAACGCTCACGCTCAAACAAGAAATCGTTGCGCCTCCCATCGAAAAACCCATGAACGAAACACCTGCGCCCGCACAAAACAGTTCGCCTTTTTCAACGCCTCCCGTTCCCGAAATCAAACTCGGCGGCGGTGTCCCCATTCCGAGCAAAAATGGCGGCAATGGCGCGGCGCGCCCGCAACATTCCGCGCCCGCGCCGCGCGGCAATGTGGGAAATGTCGCGCGTGAAAGTTCCGCCGCGTTTTTCCCGCGCAGCAGCGGCAATGCGCGCCGCGTGCGGGTGCGGCTGTATCGCACGCACGATACCGCGATGGATATGAAACACATGCGCGAAGTGGTGAAACTGCTGCGCGGCGCGGACGGGCACGACCGTTTTGCGTTGATTGTGCCGCACGAATCGAGTTGGGTCGAACTCGACTTTCCCAATTTTTACACCAACATTGAGCAAGTGACGCCCCGGCTCGTGGATATGGTCAGCGAATGGGGAGCTGTAGAAATCGGTTAAGCCGCCTGCGGGCGGCTTTATGATTTCTGGCGCGGCGGATATAATCGCGCTGTGCTTGCGCGTCGAACATGGTTGGGACTCTTGCTGGTGCTGTTGCTCTTGGGGCTCGGCGCGCTCGCGTTCGTTTTCAATTTTCTCCCCGCGTCTCTGCAAGCGCCGCGCGTTCTGCAGATTGACCCCGCAAACGATGCAACGGATATTCTTCTCACATCGCCCATCACAATTACGTTTTCTGCGCCGATGCAGCGCGTGGAAACGCAAAACGCGCTCGGCTTGACGCCGCGCGTTTCAGGAAATTTCACGTGGCGCGATGACCAAACGCTCGTGTTCACACCTCGCACGCAGCTGCCCATTTCTACAACGCTTACGCTCACTCTGGCGCGGGACGCGCGTTCGTGGATTGGACGGGCGTTGGAAAACGAAACCCGTTCGCGTTTCACTACGCTTGCGCCCCCGTCTGTGGTAGACAGCTCGCCCGCCCTCGACGCGCGTTTTGTGTATGTGCCGAATCAGGTGACGATTGCATTCAGTCGCGCGATGGATGGGAACTTGCTCGCGGACAGTGTGATGATAGAGCCGCTGCCGGAACAATTTGGAATCAATGTGAATCAAAACCTCGTCACACTGCGCGGTTTTTTTCAGGCACGGACGCGCTATCGCATCACGATTCCGGAGTTTGTAACCGACAAGGAATTTGGCATTCCGTTAGCGCGCGATTATGTGTGGGCATTCACCGCCGCGTCGCAGTATCCGAATTTCTCCATTTTGAATCGCGGGCGCGTGTTGAAATTTTCCGCGAACACGCCCATCGAAATCCCGACACAGTTCACAAATGTTTCGCGGCTCGATGTGGAACTTTATTCCATTTCACAATCGGTGTTCGAGGAACAAGCGAACGCGCCATTTGAATCGTGGTACGAATTTGAACCGACGACCGCGCCAACCAAGACGCGGCGTGTCGAAACGAACGCGCAGCTCGACGAATACACACAACAGAGCGTTTCACTAGACGCGCTGTCGCGCGGAACCTATTTTTTGAAAATCACAACGCCGGAAGGTGTGAGCGACGCGCAGTTGATAGTTGTCGAGTAGACGCGCCAACAAAAAATCGCCGCAGTGTGCGCGGCGATTTTTTGTTTGTTATGGCTCTTGTATTAGCGCGTTTGCCGAGACCCAATAGATGCGATTGTTGAGGCGCACCTCATACAACGCTGCCGACTCGGCTTGCGCGCGCTGAATTACTTCGCCGCCGCCCGCGCTCGAAATTTGCGCGCACAAGCCCAAAATCAACGGACGCGGATACTGTGCCTCGCACGCGAAAATCATGTCGCTTACAAATTCTACGCGCGTGCCCGCCTTGGAGTTGTCATATTGTGGAAACGGCGCGGGCGCGGCAGTGACGTTATCGTTCAACGTCCAAAAGTGAAGCGTGCCGCCCTGCGACAGCAAATGCGTAAAGGCGCCCTCTTGCGCCAGAACCTGAAAGGCGTCCACTGTATCCGTTTCGTACAAATACAGTTGGCCGGTTGGGTTCGGCGTATCTTGGTTCAATGCAAAAACTTGCGCGAACGGTTTCAGATACACCGTGCCCGGCGCGGGCGGCGTTGGCACAAACGTTGGCGGGGGCGACGTAAGGTTGCTTGCTTGCACAATGACGAGCGGATTGCCCACGCGGTCCAAACGCGTTTGCAGCGTGTAAAAACAATTTGGTTCGTATTCGACTTGGCCCGTCACGAGCAAATGATTTGTCGTGTTGGGCACGAGAGTGATTTCAATTTCCACCGGACGCGCAATCGAAAATTCCCCGCGCTGTGCAAAAGTGCCCGCTTCGGTGGTGATTACAATTTCGCGTCCGCGTCCGAGCGTGACAGAAATTTTTTGCGACAGCAGATTCGTGGGCGAAAGGAGCGGGTTCACCCACAAGGGTTCGGGCGTCGCGGGAATTCCACATCCCGGCGTGGGGAATGGTGAGGGGTTAAGCGTTGGCGTGTGCGTCGCGGAAGGGGGGGGGGATGTATTCGTCGGCGGAACAAAAGTGGGCGACGCAAGTGCAGCGCTGGGAATGGTGGCGGTGGGCGCGGGCGCATTCAACGCGCCAAAAAGCGAAATCAACAACGGCAGCGCGAGAATCAGTACAACCAGCAAGATGAGCGCGGCGATGCGCGCCAGGCGTTCGGGCATGTTCGGGTCCAAGAAATGATTGCGGCTGTCTCAAATATACAACGGAAAACGGACAGTTCGACTTTTGCTTATTTGAAGGCGAGCTGCGGTGTGGCGTCTGCCGTTTCTTCCACGTCAAGACGCTGGATAATTTCTTTTTCTTCGGGCGTCACCAACACTTTGAGCGTGGTGTAAAAACCATCGGGGAGCACGAGCACACAATAGCCGCGCGGGCGGCGGCGCGCGCCGATAATCAAATCAATCAACGCGGGTTCGTACCCTTTTTCAATCAACATTTCGCGGTCTTCGGCGCCGACCTGAAAATACGCGGCGGTACGAAATTTTTGCAAGGCAATGCCGAGATTACTGCCGAGCAAATCGCGCAGCGTTTGCGTCGCCGCGGCGATGACAAGTTTGCGTTCGGGCCAATCGCGGAACGCTTCCGCGACATATGTCGCCACCTGCTGCGCGTTTTCGGAGAGGTCGCGGTCTTTGGGCATGAGGCGGTGAATTTCGTCAATCACCAGCGCGGCGGGGGTGTTGCGCGAGGGCAGCCATTCTTCGTAAAAGATTTTCATGAACGCGAGCAAGCACGGGTCGTCGGCAAGCGCATACGGGCGCGTGCCTTTGACAGGTTGATACAACACGGCGCGTTCGGAAACGAGCGCGGCGCGCGTTTTTTCTTCAAACCATTTCAAATCGTCCGTCGGATGCAAGGTGACCCCGCCAATCGCCTCCATGGCGGCTTGCATGCGCGTCGAATATTTAAGGTTGATGGCGACGACTTTATAATTCAAAATTTGCAGACGCAGCAAGAACCACACAATCAGCGTCGAAGATTTTCCTCCCCCTTGGTCGCTCACCAACAAAACGGGTCCGGTATCCGAACGAAAGTCCGCGTATCGCAAACCTTCTTTGCCTGCGGTCACACTGCGCCCCAACAAAATTCTGCCGCGCGCGTCGGCGAGATGAATGTCACTGCCTTCTTCGCGCGCGAGCGTGGTCAACACTTGCGCGCTCAATAATCGCTGCGCGGGCGGGCGCGGCGGCAGCGTCAACCAATTCATCACGCGGTACGGAACGTTCGCCGTAACGTTCCCCGCAGCGTTCCCCGCAGCGTTCCCCGCAGCGTTCCCCGCAGCGTTCCCCGCAGCGTTCCCCGCAGCGTTCCCCGCAGCGTTCCCCGCAGCGTTTCGCAATACAGGCAGCCACGCTTCCATTGAATCATCCAGCGCGCGGTCTGTCAGCGCGGTGAGATTCAACGCGGTAAGGTATGATGCCGCGAAATTCTGATTGAGCTGCGCGTCACGTTCGGTTTTGCCCCACGTGACCAGATACGTTTCGGTATCAAAAAGATATTCGAGCGAACGTTTGTCTTCTAATTTTTCCAGCGTGTCGCGCAGCTCGCGCGCGTGCTGCACGCGTCCCAGTCCGGGCACGCGCGCCGCGAGCAGTTCGCCGCGAATTTGGGTCGCGCTCGTGTCACGCGGCAAAGGCGTAATCGTCACGCTCAACAGTCCGTCCGCCGCGCCGAGCGCGCGCATTAACGCCTCGCGCGCTTGATTGAACGGCGTATTGACGCGCAGCACCTGTAAAACATTTTTTTGTTCGCGCGCTTGCGTCGTGAGCATGGCGCCAATCTGCATTTGTTCGGGCACGTACCCGCGATACGCCACACGCGGCAGGGTGCCCGCATCGAGCAGCGTCGTCTGTTGAATTTGCCCCAAAAAACTTTCGCCACCGAAAATCATCCGCAGCAAGGATTCCGCCGCGTACGCGCCGAGGGGCGACATGCCCATATCCAGCGCGCCGAGCCAATCGCGCATGCGGTCTGCGACGAACGTCGGATAGACGATGCCTGTGATGATGACGCGGGCGCGCCGCGCGCCGCTCGACGCAAGTTCTTGCAGCGCATTCAAATAGTCTTGCGGTACGCGCTGCGCGCCGTCGCTGTCGGTCAAATCCAGCTGTCCGAGATGATAATCGGTGAGCCAAAACAGTTTGATGGGCACCGCGCCTTCTTCGTGCTGCGCGAGATACGCGAGAAATTTTGTGAGTGTGTCGGCAACATCGGCGGCGGCAAGCGCGGGTTTGTAGCCGGTGCGTCCGAGCGTGATGAGCGAGACTTGTACGCGTGTGCCGTCGCGCGCCACGATTTCGCCGTCGGTTTCGATTCTTTGAATCGGCAAGCGTCCCGCGACGGTTTCGAGATTCAATTTGCCACCGTTCGTTTCGCGCTGCGCGATGAGCCAAAACAAAATCGCGACGAGGACCAATAGCAATGCGCCCAACATGCCCACGCGAGAATCGGCGAGCGCGAGCAATCCAATTGCGACGAGCGACGCGGCAAGCATCGCCAGCAAATAAAATTGCGCTTCGCGTTTGTGAGACGGCAGGGTCAAGGGTTTGAACAACCATTCATACAAAGAACGCAGTGCGCCGACGACCACACGCCAGCGTTTGTAAAACGCAAACAGCAAAACGTACACCGCCAGCGGTCCGAAAATTTGAATGCCCGCGAAATTGCGCAAGCTTGCCCACGCGACCATCAAGCCGCCGACGGTCAGCGCGAGCAATTCCAACCACGTCAGACCAAGCGTCGTGGTGTAATTGAGAAATGCCCAGAGACGCGCGAGGAAAATCGCGCGGGGGGAAGAAGGAGTACGCATTTAGATTTTACAAACCAACTTTATTACATTGCCGGGCTGAAGGTTCTCTAATGCTTGCAACACTATTCGCGTCCAAATTTGCGCGGCAGTGATTCGTTCACGAGAATTCGCATTGCTTATGCCGACACCAACTCAACTCCCTTGAAAATATTTTGTAGTGACGAATTCATTCGTCCGCCCAGGGGAACGATTGAGGCGATGTCGTTCATCGCACGTTACTACGAGCTGTTACGACGCGCTGTTACGACGCGGCGCCCATTTTCATTGGCTGCGGGTGAGCCAACGGCTCATGGGCAACTCTCTTGAAAATGTACGGCAAATTTCTGCGATGGAGTTCATCGCCATTTGCCCTACCGCACCTCCATTTGCATTTGACAGGGGTGTATCGGGATACATCTTCAACTCTTTACAATTCGCTCAACCTTGCCTTGCGACGCAAGTTCCGTGTAATCACATTGCGCGAAATGGGCGACTGCAAAATCAACTCACATGCGCGCGCATACGAATCCCACACGCGTTGATTTTTGTTCAACTCGATGATCCGGTCCCAATTCTTTAGCGTCAAAAATCCGAGCGGCACATATTTGAACGTCGAACGAATCGGCAAATAACCCATGCCGCGAATGTTCAAATCATGTTCGACCATCAAGTACGCGCAGCGCGGCGCCGTATACAGCGCGGCGAGCCACATATTCCCAATCGTCAAACTTGCGTATGTGTCGTGAATGCCGAACCACGCGTCGTTCGGATACAACTTGGACGGCACGCCAAATGCTTGTTCAAAAAATAAAACGCAATCCTTTGTAAATTCATTCGCGCGGCGTTTTTCCAGCCACGCGCGCGTTTGCGCTTGCCATCTCATACGCAATTTTTCACTGTGCGAATATCTGGACGCGGCTCAACGCGGATGAACGCGGAAAATAAAAAATCACGTTTCACGTTTCACGATTGACGTTTTACGTTTTACTCTTCCATCATTCTCCGCCGCGCTTCGTCAATTTCGCGCGCGCGGGATGCTTCCGCCGCTGCCGGCAAATTTGCCGCGCCGTAATCGTCCGCCTCTGCCGGAACCATGTCATTCCACGCGCGTCCCGCCGCGTCGCGCAACAGAATGAATGGGATGTTGAAAAATTTCCACGAGAGCACCACGAGCAGCAGACCCGCCGGCAAAATCAGCCACGTGTAACTCGCCAAATCTTGCGCGGCGGCGAGCGCCAGCACAATCAACAACAACGCCACTTTGGTCGTCAGGTCGAACCACGCTTCAAAAAATCCTGAAACGACGCGTCCCGCCGCGCGCGGACGCGTGCCTTCGAGCAGCACCGAAAATGGAATCACCAACACACTCAACAAGCGCAAGAGAATCAACGCGATGCCGCGATAAATCAATTCGCCCAACACAATTACAAAAAGGACACTTGAAACGAGCAGGGCGAGGACAGACAACAAGCCGCCGTTCTTTTGCAGATTGGATACTACGCGCAGGATTTGGTCAAGCAACGTCGCGCGCTCGAAAAATTGTGCGTCGCCGCCGCTCAACGCAACCGCGAGCGCGCGTCCCAAATCGCTCATGCCGCGCGCAATGACGACGAACGCAGCAAGAAAAATCATTACGCCAATTACCAAGCCCGCGTACAAAAGCGGATTCGGAATCGGGCGTTCACGATACACACTGTAGACGAGCATCACCACATACGCCAACACATACAGCGGCGTCAATGTGAGCAGGGTGCTCGCCACGCGCGCGGCAAATTGATTGATGCCCAGATTCGGGTCGGCAAAATCGAGAAACAAAATGCCCGCGCCCTCGTGGTCCAACAATTCGGTTGCGGATTTTTGCGATTGTTGAAAAATTTGGTCTGCGTTCGGCGTGGTATGACCTTGCGCCAAATCGCTGACCATTTTTACAATCGCGTACAGTTTATCCAATTCTTGTGCGCCGGGAATCGGGAGTCCGCTGCCCTGTGCGGGCGCGGGGGGGGGCGGCGTCGGCGTTGGGTCCTGGGCGTTCGCGACGGCTGCGGACGCGGCGAAACAACCGAGCAACATCAACACAACCAGAATGCGTAATCGAAACAACTGGGACCTCATAAAAAATTACAAACTCGGTGCGCGGCACGAGTTTGTAATTTCACTTGCCCAACAGCCAATTGAAAAATCCTTGCGCGGCATCCGGCGCAGACGATTCGGCGGCGGCGCGTCCCGCCAACAAAAATTGAAACAAAAAGCCGGTGAGCAGCGCGACGCCAAGGCAGATTACCAACGTGCGCACGACACTTTTCACCTGACGGCGCCCCTCCACACTTTCCGTGAACGTGTCACCCTGTACGAAAAAAATCCACGCGAGACGGAACAAAAAGTAAAACGCCAGCAGCGTGAAAATGACAAACACCCACGAGAGCGGCGAACTAAAATTACCCGCCAATAATTCTTGAATCAATCCGGGCATACGTTACTCCTTGCGCGGCGGTGTACGATGCCGCCGCAACGATATTATATACGGGAAATTTTCCGGCGGGTTGCGCGCGTTCTGTGCGCGCCCGCCGAAATTGGATTATAATTTCTGTATGAATTCTTTCGCCCATTATTTTAACGAACAACATGCCTTATTGGAACAAACGCCGACGGAAACACTGGAAACGATTCTCGAAACGCTCGAACGCGCGCGCGTCGAACGGCGGCACATTTTTGTTTTTGGCAATGGCGGCAGCGCGAGCACCGCGTCGCACTTTGCCGCCGATTTGGGAAAAAACACTGTGCGCTCGCACATGCCGCGTTTTCAAGTCACCTGTCTCAACGACAACATTGCCATCTTTTCCGCGTACGCGAATGATGATGGGTACGACAGTGTTTTTGCCGAGCCGTTGATTTCACTCTCGGACCCCGGCGATGTGGTCATTGCCATCAGCGCGAGCGGAAATTCGCCGAACGTGCTGCGCGCGGTGCAAGCGGCAAATGAACGCGGACTCATCACCATTGGGTTCGCGGGCATGCGCGGCGGCAAATTACGCGAACTCGCGCAGCACTGCATCGTCGTGCCCTCAAACTCGTATGAACACATCGAAGACATTCACCTCATGTTGTGCCACGCGTTAGTCGCAACGATTAAACAAAAACATCCCGAATTGAATACTGCGTAACAAAAAACCTCGTGTAACGCACACGAGGTTTTTTAATCCTTGTCCAAATCTGCCCAGTCCTGGTCCGTCCAATCGTCGAAACTGCCGAGCTCGTCATTCTCTTTCGAGCTGCGCTCCTCCTTTTTTGTCGCGTCGCGGTTGGACGCCGAACGCGGCGCGGTCTTGTTCCCCGCGTTCGGCGGGCGAATGATGCCGCTGTTGGCAGAGGGCGCAGGCGGTGCGGAACGCTGCGGCTCGGAACGTTGCGGTGTGGAACGCTCCGGTGTGGAACGCTCCGGTGTGGAACGCTGCGGTGTGGAACGCTGCGGCGAGCGTTCCGTACTGATTGGGGGAGGGGTGAGGACTTGGCGTCCTTTGGTCGGCATGCCTTCTTCTTCGCTCACGTATCCTTTTTCAATCAAGAGTTCCATCAAGCGCGCCGCGCGCGAATAGCCGATGCGTAATTTGCGCTGCAAAAGCGAAACGGACGCGCGCTCATTGTCTTGTACAATTTGAATCGCCTGATTCAGCAATTCGTCTTGTTCGGAAATTTTCGGTTCCGCCTTCAAGTCGCTCCACAAACCGCCTTGCACAAAATTTCCCGTCGCGGGCGGATACTTGATTGCCGAGGGCGACACACTTGCTTTCGGCGCGTTGGAAAGGGTCGAGATGGTCGGTACGGGCGGCGGCGCGGGTTCGATGAATCCTTTCCAATACGTGACCAATTTTTCCAATTCTTTATCGGAAACGAAACAGCCCTGCAAGCGCGCGAGTTTTGACGAATCGCTCGCCATGTACAACATGTCGCCGCGTCCCAACAATTTTTCCGCGCCTGGCGTATCCAGCACGACGCGCGAGTCCACTTGACTGGTGACCGCGAACGAAATGCGCGAGGGAAAGTTTGCTTTGATGAGACCCGTTACCACATCTACACTCGGACGCTGTGTGGCGAGAACGAGATGAATGCCTGTGGCGCGCGCCATCTGCGCGAGCCGCGTGACAGTGTGTTCCACTTCGTCGGGCGCGGTCATCATCAAGTCCGCGAGTTCATCCACCACCAAAATTAGGTACGGCAATTTCGCGCCGCGCCGTTTCTCTTCCGGCAGCGCGTTGTATCCTTCGATGTTGCGCGCGCCGACGGCGGAAAATTTGCGATAGCGCTCGTCCATTTCTTGTACGGTGCGATTCAATGCCGCGACAGCCAAATCCATTTCGACGACGACGGGCGCGAGCAGATGCGGGATGCCGTTAAAGGTCGAAAGTTCGACACGCTTGGGATCAATCATCACAAACTGCAAATCGTCAGGCGTGTTGGTCATAATCGTGCACGTAATCAACGCGTTGATACAGACCGATTTACCGGAACCCGTCGCGCCCGCCACGAGGAGGTGCGGCATCTTGCCCAAATCCGCACAAATCGGTTGCCCCGAAACATCTTGTCCCAGCGCAAACGCGAGCGGCGCTTTGGCGCGCAATTTTTGAAACTCTTCCGATTCCATCACCCCGCGCAAACTCACGCGCGAAATTTGCGAGTTGGGCACTTCGATGCCGACGATGCTTTTGCCGGGCACGGGCGCTTCCACACGAATCGGCGCGGCGGCGAGCGCGAGCTCCAAATCATGTTGGAGCGCGCTGATGCGATTCACTTTGACTTTGGTTTGGCGCAGTGTCCCATCCGAAGTTTTTTGTTGTACAAATCCGGGTTCCACGCCAAATTGGGTAATCGTCGGACCTTGATTCACTTCGATGACTTTGGCGGGCACGCCAAAATGCGCGAGGGTTTCTTCGATTTGTTTGACTTTGGTGCGAATTTCGTTCGCGCTGATTTCTTGCTCGATAGATTCTTCGAGAATGTCCGGGACGCCCGGCAAGCGCCAGGCGCGATGCACCATCGGCTGTGCGGGCGCGCTGCCGCCGACGATGCGCGCGGCAACGGGCGGACGCAATGGCGTCAGCGGTTCTTGTTCGAACCGTTCGTCCATTCCAAAATCGGCAGGCAGTTTTGGCAGTTGGTCGGCGGGCTGGCGTCTATTGTCAATGCTCTGTCGCGGCGGCGCCGTCACCATTTCGGTCGGCACGCGTTCTTTGCCGTTGCGCGTAATTTTGATTCCCGACGCGCGCTGCGCGAGCGATTGAACATTGGTAATACTTGCGGCGATGGTGGCGAGAATTTGCGAAAAGGGAATGTTGAACAGCAGAATCAGCCCGATGGCGAGCGCAACGACAAGTACCAGTAACGCCCCTGCAAGCCCCAGCCCACCAACCAACGCGTCATACAGCGCGTGTCCAATCAACCCCCCCCCCTGTCCCGCCTGCGCGGTGGCGAGGGACGTTTTCGCAATTTGGAAAAAATCAACGCCGAGGATTTGGAGAAAACTTTCGAGGACGAAAAAAAGAATAATGAGCGCGAACGGTCGTTCCCAACCGATGTCGGGACGCATGTCGAGTGAATCGAGCATGAGCCACGCGCCGAGCCCGGCGAAAAAGAACGGCGCGAGATAACGTCCCCAACCGAACAGAATGGCAAGCACACGCGTCCAGCCGTCGAGCAAACTGCCGTTGGTGGGATTCACCGCGCCGAGAAAGGTCAAGGCGGCAATGATGAGGAGCACGACCGCAGAGAGTTGTTCTTGCTGGGCGGGGTTGAGCGAAAAGCCCGGACGCGGCGCTTTGCGCGTGGAACTGCCGCGCGGACGGCGCGGAGGGCGGGCGGGAGAGGGATTGCCTTGTGCCACAGATGCGTCAGGTTTGGAACTCGAATTGGCGCGCGGTTTTGGGGAACGCCGCGACGCGGATGCAAAAAATTTCATGCGCTAACCAACACGGAAAAAAGTGTAAAAAAAGCGGACGCTCCGTCCGCTCATGGATTGTACTGCCGCGTTAGAACATCTGTATTATAACGCGATTGAATGACGTGTCAACGGAATTTTGGTTCCGATTTCCGAATTGGGGCGCGGGTGTGAATTACAAGCTTAATTCAAAAGCAAAGTATAGAGTTCCAAATGCGCGTCGGCGATTTTGTCCCACGTAAAAAATTGGGCAGTCTCACGCGCGCCGCGCTGCAACCGCGCGCGCAGTTCGGGACTGGCGGCGATGCCTTTCACCGCGTCCGCAATGGCGCGCGGATTTTCCGGCGGAATGAGCAAGACATTTTCGCCGTCGCGTAATACAGGAAGGGCTGAATTTTGAGCAATCGTCATTGGTCGTTTGTCGTTCGTCGTGATGATCGCCATGCCGTGTGCCAGCGCTGCCATAAACGTTCCGCGCCGATATGACGCGCCGTCGCGGTACGGCAGTACGCAAATGTCCGACGCGTAAAAATGCGCGCTGATTTTTTCCGACGGCATAAAATCGGTCCAAATGACGCGATTCTCCAGTCTCCGGTCTCCAATTTCCTTTTTCACTTTTTCCAAATACGCGAAATTCGTTACATCGCTTGCGCCGGTTTGTCCGCCGAGCATCAAGAGTTTTGCGTTCGGGATTTCCGATAGCGCGCGGATGAGCGTTTCGCCGCCTTTGCTTTCGTTCAAGAATCCAAAATAGCAGAGCAGAATTTCGTCGGGCTGTACGCCGAGTTGGGCGCGCAGCGCGGCGCGATGGAGATTTCTCGCTCCGATGTAGGCAAGAGAATCCATCGCATCGGAATCGCTCGAAATGACTGGCGTGGGAGGATTGATGTTGCTGCCGATGGGAATCAAAGTTAAACGTTTCAAGTTCAAAGCGTAAAGTCTAGAGTAATCGTCCTCGTTCGTCGCAATCACCGCGTCGCTTGCGCGCGCGAGTTGAAACGTGACCCAATCACGCACGCGTCCCGCTTTTGGGAACAAGTACATCGGGCGCAAGTCGTGAAAGGTGACGACGCTCTTGACGCGCGTGGGAAAAAAGCGCGGCGCGAAATTTATCATCGGATGCATTCCAAACGCGGCAGTCTGATATTGAATATGCACAATGTCGGTGCGCGTTTCGGAAATGGTCTTGCGAATTTGCGCGAGGGCGGACCAGTTCCATTTTTGGATGGTGCGAAGGACGTGGAGATTAGAGACTGGAGATTGGAGATTAGAGACTGGAGACTGGAGACTGGAGACTGCTGACTGTTGACTTGATAAAACGGAAACCACCACGCCGCGTTGTGCGAGGGCGCGCGCGATTTCGTTGGTGCAATCGCCGACGCCGCCTTGCATCGGGGGAAACTCGCC
>JAKOPZ010000131.1 GCA_029778615.1 Chloroflexota bacterium
ATGTTGATGGTCACGCCGCGCGCTTTTTCTTCCGGCGCATTGTCAATCTGGTCATACGCCTTGAACGAAACGTTCGGATTTTTCATCGCCAGCACTTTGGTAATCGCAGCGGTGAGCGTGGTCTTGCCGTGGTCCACATGCCCAATCGTCCCCACGTTCACATGTGGTTTCGTCCGGTCAAATTTCGCTTTCGCCATGGTTATCTCCAGAGATTGGAGACTGGAGACCAAAGATTTGTAGCGCATCCAATCTCCAGTCTCCAGTCTCTATTTATCTTTTTGCCGTCGCTTTTTCTTTACCGCCAATAATGGTTTCGGCAATGTTGGCGGGTAATTGTTCGTAATGGTCAAACTCCATCGTAAAAGTGCCGCGTCCTTGTGTAGCGGAACGCAGGTCGGTTGCATAACCAAACATCGTCGCAAGTGGAACGAAGGCGCGCACGGCAGTGGTACCGCCCGACTGCGTGTCCATGCCTTCCACTTTGGCGCGACGCGCAGACAAATCGCCAATGATGTCACCCATGTATTGTTCGGGAATCGTGACCTCGACGCGCATAATCGGTTCGAGCAAAACGGGAGATGCTTTTTGCACGCCGCCCTTGAAACCCATTGAGGCGGCAATCTTGAATGCCATTTCGCTGGAATCCACTTCGTGGTACGAACCGTCATAGAGTGTTACTTTGACATCCACGACCGGATAACCCGCGATGACACCCGATTCCATCGCTTCTTTGACACCTTTTTCGACGGCGGGAATGTATTCATTCGGAATGGCTGCCCCGCGAATCGCGTTCACAAATTCAAAACCCTTGCCGGGTTCGAGCGGCTCGAGCTGCAACCAGACATCGCCAAATTGCCCTTTACCGCCGGACTGGCGCACAAAGCGTCCTTCATTCTTAACCGATTTGGTAATCGTTTCGCGGTACGCCACCTGCGGCTTGCCCACATTCGCGCCCACTTTGAATTCGCGCAACATGCGGTCCACCAAAACGTCGAGGTGCAATTCACCCATGCCCGAAATAATCGTTTGCCCGGTTTCGTCATCTGAGCGCACGCGAAAAGTGGGGTCTTCTTCTGCGAGCCGACGAAGCGAGTCTGACATTTTTTCTTGGTCGGCTTTGGTCTTGGGTTCAATCGCCACCGCGATAACCGGTTCGGGAAATTTGATGGATTCAAGAATCACCGGTTTGCCCGGTTCACAGAGCGTATCGCCCGTAAAAGTATTCTTTGGACCAATCACTGCCGCAATATCACCCGCGTTAATTTCGTCAATTTCCTCGCGGTTATTGGCGTGAACACGCAGCAAGCGTCCAATGCGCTCGCGCTGATTCTTGGTCGCGTTGAGCACGGTTGAGCCGCTCGTCAATTTTCCCGAATAGACGCGAATATACGCGAGCCGACCAACATACGGGTCGGTCACAATTTTGAACGCGAGCGCGGACAGCGCTTCCGTTTCCGATGCTTCGCGCACGGCAGGTTCGCCGTTCGGCGTTTCGCCAATAACCGGCGGAATATCAACGGGCGAAGGCAAATAGTCCACCACCGCGTCGAGAACGAGCTGCACACCTTTATTTTTCAACGCGCTGCCGCACAGCACCGGCACCAATTTGTTGCCAATCGTTGCGCGCCGCAACGCCGCGCGCAATTCCTCCTGCGAAATCTCTTCACCGAGCACATATTTTTCGCCGAGCGCTTCGTCCGTTTCGGCAATCAGCGCAATCATATGTTCGCGCGCCTCAGCGGCGTCTTGTACTAGTTCTGCGGGAATTTCTACGGATTCGTGCTGGGTGCCGAGGTCGTCCGTGTAAATGACGGCTTGATTGGCAATCAAATCAATCATGCCTTTGAACGAGGATTCGGCGCCAATGGGGAGTTGAATCGCAATCGGTTTCGCGCCCAGACGCTCGACAATCATTTCAATCGTGCGCCAAAAATTCGCGCCGATGCGGTCCATCTTGTTGATGAACGCAAGGCGCGGCACGTTAAAACGGTCGGCTTGACGCCACACCGTTTCGGACTGCGGTTGGACACCCGCGACCGCATCAAACACGACGATACCGCCGTCGAGCACGCGCAAGCTGCGCTGTACTTCGGCGGTGAAATCAATGTGCCCGGGGGTATCAATGAGATTGATTTGATGGTCGCGCCAAAACGTTGTGGTCGCGGCAGACGTAATCGTGATGCCGCGTTCGCGTTCCTGTTCCATCCAGTCCATGACGGCAGTGCCTTCATGCACTTCGCCGATTTTGTACGTGCGACCGGTATAGAAAAGGATGCGCTCGCTGACAGTGGTCTTGCCGCTGTCAATGTGGGCAATTACGCCAACGTTGCGAACCTTATTAATCGGTGCTGGTCTTGCCATAGCTCTCTAATCAGATTCAACAGTCAACAACAACACAACTTCATTGTTTGTCGTACGTCTTCCGTCATTCAAACCTAAATGCCAATTGCTCATTCCCTACCAGCGGTAGTGAGCGAACGCGCGATTCGCTTCTGCTTGCTTCAGGACTTCTTCTTTCTTTTTAATCGTCGCGCCCTGCCCGGCTGCCGCGTCCATCAATTCAGCGGCGAGGCGGTCCGAGAAACTTTTGCCCGGGCGCGCTTTGGCGGCGGCAATAATCCAGCGCATCGCCAATGCTTGGCGGCGGTCGCTCGGCACTTCCATCGGCACTTGGAGGGTTGCGCCGCCGACGCGACGCGGCTTGACTTCGACCATCGGACCCGCGTTCTTTAAAGCTTGCTCAAAAACTTCGGTCGGTGACTTTTTTGTTTTCTCTTGAATAATTTCAAACGCGCCGTACACCAAACCTTCCGAGACGGTTTTCTTGCCGCGCTGCATGACTTTGTTGATAAACCGTCCGATGGTGCGGCTGTTGTAGCGAGAATCGGCGCGTGGGATGCGCTTGGTTGCGCGTGCTCTACGGGACATGAGAATTATTTATGATTTCAAATTTATGATTTTCGATTTCCACCAAAACACAAAGTGTGAAAAAATCATAAATCCGCAATCAAAAATCCGAAATCAAAATTATGCCTTTGCCTGTTCTTTGGGTCGCTTGGCGCCGTACTTGCTGCGCGCTTTGCGACGCTTTTCGACGCCGCCCGTGTCTAACGTGCCGCGCACAATATGATAGCGCACGCCCGGCAAATCTTTGACGCGTCCGCCGCGAATCAGCACCACCGAGTGTTCTTGCAACGAGTGTCCTTCGCCCGGGATGTACGCCGTGACTTCGATACCGTTCGTCAGGCGCACGCGCGCGATTTTGCGCAGCGCCGAGTTCGGTTTCTTGGGCGTCATGGTGCGGACTTGGGTGCAAACGCCGCGCTTGAACGGCGCGCCCGCGCCCTTTTCGCGTTTATTTTTCAAAAGATTCAGCGTGAATCCTAACGCGGGCGCTTTGGTTTTTTTCGTTTGTGGTTTTCTGCCTTTGCGAACCAATTGATTGATCGTCGGCATGGTTTTCCCTTTTACTCGTTACTCCCGTAACACAGCGTTACGAGGTTCATGCGCAGGACGCGCAGACCTCGTAACTATTTTCTTGTCAGACAGGCGCACGCCCTTCCGCAACCTACTTCGGAAGGGCGTGCGCCCAGTCCCATTTCGCGGACTATTGATTACCCTACGTCTTCATTCTTCGCCGACGTTTCCACATTGTTCATGCGGACAATCGGCAGTGGTGAACACGCATTACCTCAGTAATCAAATGCTGTGAGCTGCTCACTTGTCAGACCGACGGAAAAATGGCGCGGTCACAACTCACGAATGGCGATTATAATCTATTGTGATTTTCGTGTCAAGTTAAATTTTTCGCGCGTGTGATGTGCCTCGCGCGTCTCGCGCACAATCATCTGTGCGCGAGACGCGCGAGGGCTTGCCATCATTGCCTGCGCGAATTTACAACTCGGGCGTTCCTTCGGATGTGCGCGGGCGACGTTCGCGGCGCCCGCCGCGTTTTTCGGGACCGCTGCGAATTGCTTCCTTGCCAAATTTCGGCTCGGCAAACTCGTCGCGCAAGAGTCCGAGTCCCAGATTCGGCATTTTCTCTTCCGTCTCTTCTTTGCCGAACGTCATCTTGTCGCCCTCATCGCTGTACACCTCGACGGCGAGACCGAGCGACTGCAATTCTTTGACCAATACGCGGAACGATTCCGGCACGCCGGGCTCGAGGATTTCTTCGCCCTTGACGATGGCTTCGTACGTTTTGACGCGACCGGTTACGTCGTCGGATTTAACCGTCAACATTTCCTGAAGGGTGTGCGCCGCGCCATACGCTTCCAGTGCCCACACTTCCATTTCGCCGAAACGCTGACCGCCGAACTGCGCTTTGCCGCCCAACGGCTGTTGGGTCACCAGCGAGTATGGACCCGTTGAACGCGCGTGCACTTTGTCTTCGACCAGGTGCGCGAGTTTCATCATGTAAATGATGCCAACGGTTACCGGCTGGTCATACGGAATTCCGGTCTTGCCATCATGCAAAATGGATTTACCGGAAGTCGGAAGCGGTTGGCGCAATTCTTTGGCAACCTTTTCCGCTTCAGCGCGCAAATCATGTTCGGACAATTTCGCGCTGACTTTGACCTCGCGTTGTTCGAGCCACAAGCGATAACATGCCGCACGCGCCAATTCGTCTGCTTTGCCGCGCGCTTCCGACGAGCGCGGGTCGTGCTCAAAGACGAGCAGCTCGTCCGGGTCATAACCCTTTTCACTCAGCCAGAATTTCAATGCTTCACGCCGCGCATACGTCAAATCATTCAACAGTTTGCGCCGTTCCGCGTGTGCCAAATGTTCTTGCAAGAACAACATCCGCGCTTCGTCGTCGTCTTGCAATTCTTCAATGTCATACTCTTGTTTTTTCAGCCACTCCCACGCGCGATTTGCCATGTCGTACCAGGCGTAATCCATCAACCACGCACGGGCGAGTTCAGCGGCGATTTCTTGTTCGTCCGCGCCGTCAAAGACGGGTGTGACAACTTGAAAACCAAGTTTCTCTGCCGCCCAGCCGAGATGCGTTTCCAAAATCTGCCCGATGTTCATGCGCGCTGGCACACCGAGCGGATTCAAGATAATGTCAACGGGCGTGCCGTCTTCCAAGTACGGCATGTCTTCAATCGGCACGACTTTGGAAATGACGCCTTTGTTGCCGTGACGTCCCGCCATCTTGTCGCCTTCGTTGATTTTGCGCTGCTGCGCGACGGAAACGCGCACCAGCTTGTCAACACCGGCAGGCAATTCACTGTGTTCGTCACGCGTAAAGACTTTGACGTCAACGACTTTGCCGCGTTCACCGTGCGGCAAGCGCAGTGACGAATCTTTTACCTCGCGCGCTTTTTCGCCAAAAATCGCGCGCAGTAATTTTTCTTCAGGCGTCAGGTCGGTTTCACCCTTTGGCGTAATCTTGCCGACGAGAATATCGCCGGGTCCGACTTCGGCGCCGATGCGAATGATGCCGTCTTCGTCCAAATCTTTCAACACATCTTCGCCGACGTTTGGAATGTCGCGCGTAATTTCTTCGGGACCGAGTTTGGTGTCGCGCGCTTCGATTTCGTGTTTCTCGATGTGGATGGAAGAAAATTTGTCTTCCCACGCCATGCGTTCGCTGATGAGGATCGCGTCTTCGTAATTGCCGCCTTCCCAACTCATGAACGCGACGACCACATTTTGTCCGAGCGCGAGCTGTCCATTTTCCGTCGAATTGGAATCGGCAATCACTTGACCCTTTTTGACTTTTTGACCGCGCGTCACAATCGGGCGTTGGTCAATACACGTGGACTGGTTCGAGCGATTGTATTTGCGGAGCGTATACGTTGTGTTTTTGCGTCCATGCTTGACGACAATTTCCTTTGCCGTCGCGCTGACCACTTCGCCGTCTTCTTCCGCCAGCACCACTTGGCCCGAATCGAGCGCGGCTTGTAATTCCATGCCGGTGCCAACGACGGGCGCTTCGGGAACCAAAAGCGGAACGGCTTGGCGCTGCATGTTGGAACCCATGAGCGCGCGATTCGCGTCATCATGTTCAAGGAACGGAATCAACGCCGCAGAAATGCCGACGATTTGTTTCGGCGACACATCCATATATTCCGCGCGCGTGGGCGAATCGCTCATGTACTCGCCCGCCTTGCGTACCGACACGCGTTCGTTGGCGAATTCGCCGCGTTCATTCAAGAGCGCGTTCGCCTGAACGATGGTGTGCTTGTCTTCGACATCGGCGGGCAAATATTCGATTTCGTCCGAAGCGAACGATTTGACTTCGACCACATCGTTGCGTCCGAGCGCATCGGCAATTTTGCCTGCAAGTTTTTCGTCAATCACGCGCCCTTCTTCCGCAATCAGCTTGCCGGAATCGGGGTCTTGGACATCGGACGCCAAAGTATGTCCGACGAGCTTGTCCTTTTTCGGCGCGAGCTCGTGGTACACGCGGCGGTATGGCGTTTCGATGAAACCGAACTCGTTGATTTGCGCGTACGTGGCGAGACGACCGATGAGACCGATGTTCGGACCTTCGGGCGTTTCAATCGGACAGATTCGTCCGTAATGCGAATCATGCACATCGCGCACATCAAAGCCCGCGCGTTCGCGGCGCAGCCCGCCGGGACCGAGCGCGGACAATGTGCGTTTGTGCGTTAATTCGTCCAACGGATTGGTCTGCTGCATGAACTGTGACAATTGCGAACCGCCAAAAAATTCGCGCATTGCCGCGACGACGGGACGAATGTTCACCAAATTCAACGGCGTCATTTGCTCGGGGTCGCGAATGCTCATACGTTCGCGTACGACGCGCTCTAGACGCAAGAGACCGATGCGCAAATGATTTTGAATCAATTCGCCGACGGTTTTCACGCGGCGATTGCCGAGATGGTCAATGTCGTCATCATGTTCGTAACCGTTGTTGATAAGAATGAGATGTTCGAGGACTTTGACCAAATCTTGTTCGGTGAGGGTACGTTCTTTGGGCGTTTGTTCGGCAGGCGCGTCGGTGCCGTACAAACGACGATTCAATTTGTGGCGACCGACTTTGCCCAAATCGTAACGGCGTTGTGTAAAGAGCAATTGCGCCATGAACGCCTTCGCGTTGTCGAGCGTCGCCGGGTCACCGGGGCGCAGGCGTTTGTAGAACTCGATGAGCGAATCGTTTACACCTTGCAGCTTGGGCGTTTCGCGTTCGAGCGTGGTGCGAATGAATTGATGGTCGGGATTGTTGTCCACGCCCGCAAAGATGGAAAGAATTCCTTCGTCGGTGCCGCCGCCCACGCCAATGGCGCGCAACAGCATCGTCACGGGAATTTTGCGCTTGCGGTCCACTTTGACGGAAAGAATATCGCGTTTCGATGTTTCAAATTCGAGCCACGCGCCGCGATTCGGAATGAGCTTGGCGGAGGTCAGTGGGCGTCCCGTTTGGCGGTCTTCGTCGGCGGTAAAGTACACGCCGGGCGAACGAATCAATTGCGAAACGACCACGCGTTCCGCGCCGTTGATGACGAACGTGCCGTGCTGGGTCATCTCCGGGAAATCGCCCATATAAATTTTTTGCGTAATCGGTTCTTTGACCTCGGCGCCGATGAGCGCGACTTCAACTTCCAACGGGCGCGCGAAGGTCATATCCATTTCGCGGCATTCGGCTTCACTGTATTTGGGTTCGCCGAAACTGTAATTCAGTTTCAGTCCCTTGGCTTCTGCCGCCGCGCCGGGGAAATACAACGCGTAATTGTGGTTAAAGGATTCGATGGGCGAGACTTCTTCAAAGAGTTCGATAAGCCCTTCGTCCTTGAACCACTTGAAAGATTCGAGCTGTACCTGAATAAGTGTGGGAATCGCAATGACATCAGGAATCCGTGCATATGTTTTTTGGTCCGACCGTAAACCGTTCGTTACAGGCATCGTCAGCGTTTGCGCCATTCTTGACTCCTTTGCGCAGATTAAGCGACCGTGTACAATACGTTACACGACAATCCAACCAGAGCAAACAAGAAAACATGCTCTCACAGAAAAAATCCGCTCGAGCATGTTGAAAGCATTAATCGTTTGGGCTTGGAACGCAGCAAGAAACTTGAATCATAAAAATTTTTTTCTCCGATTTTCAAAACCAAGCGCCGTGAGGAAACACCTACACCGAAAAAGGGAACGTCCTGCTGCGGAAAAACAACTCGTGCCAATTTGCCCCAAATAGGCAGTCGCATATTATAAGGCAGATTTTGTCTTTGTCAAGACCCAATTTTCAAAAAAGAAGGACTTGGATGCCGCCCGCCGTCATTATTCCCACTTTTAATGAAAAGGAAAATATTGCGCTATTAATAGGCGATTTACACCGCTTTGTGCCCGACCTCGCGGTGCTTGTGGTGGATGACAATTCGCCTGACGGCACCGGCGTCCTCGTCAACGACCTCGCCGCGCGCGACGCGCGCGTTTTTCCAATTCATCGTCCTGCCAAGCTGGGGCTGGGCACCGCGCATATTGCAGGCATGAAATTCGCGTTGGCGAAACAATTTGAACCCATTCTTACGATGGACGCCGATTTCTCCCACGCGCCGCGCTTTGTCCCTACTATGTTGCGTGAGATGCAAAAATATGACCTCGCGATTGGTTCCCGCTATGTTCCCGGCGGAGGAACTCTCCACTGCACGGCGGCGCGGCGCGCGTTGAGTCGCGGTGCGAATTTGTTTGCGCGTACGGTTTTGGGACTTGGGGCGGCGGACACAACTGCCGGGTTTCGCGCGTATCGCCGCGCTGTGTTGGAATCCATCGCACTCGACGAGATTCAATCGAACGGCTATTCGTTTTTGATTGAAATGCTCTATCAATGTCAAAAACAAGGATGGCGCGTGGGCGAAGTGCCGATTGTTTTTGAAAATCGCCAGCGCGGCGCGTCGAAAATTTCGCGTCAGGAAATTCTCAGAGCCATGGGCACAGTGCTGCGGCTGCGAAGGGAAAAGGGACGTCTGGTCTCCCGCCCCCTCCGCTCACCGTCTCAACCTTAAGAAAAAGTTGCAGACACACTATAGCCACAAGCACTGACGAATTCGCGCATCCGGACAGACAGGTCGAACTTGAGGCATCGTCTCTTTTAACCCACAAGCTGCCAACCACCGAAAAATCCCTCTCACGAATGACCACCTCGCGCCTCTTTACCGCGATTCTTTCCCTCGCGCTCTTTACCATGACCATCCGCGAAATTAGCGACCCCGATTTTTGGTGGCATCTGCGCGCGGGACAATACATGGTCGAGACCGCGACGATTCCGCACACCGACCCGTTTGCCTTTACCGCGCAAGGCAAGGAATGGGTCGCGCATGAATGGTTATCCGAAGTGTTTATATACGCGGCGTATCGTGTTGGCGGATTCGCATTCTTGACAATTTTATTTTCGGGAATCATTACGTTCGCGTTCGCGTTGACGTACGCGCGGAGTGAAGGAAAACCGTATCTCGCGGGATTCGCGTTATTGCTCGGCGCATTGGCAACCGCGCCGACGTGGGGGGTGCGCCCGCAAATGCTCACGTTGTTGTTGATGAGTGTATTTTTATTTTTGCTAGACCGTTTTGTCGTGACGCGCGAAAATAGATTTTTGTTCCCGCTTCCGTTCTTGATGCTCGTCTGGGTGAATTTGCACAGCGGCTACGCGATTGGCTTGATTGTCATTGGCGCGTTTTGGTTCGCCGCGTTCATCGAGGGAATCGTTTTTCGCGTTCGCAAATACCACGCGAAAAATTCACTTGACACAGAACCCGCGCTCTCTCCGCGCAACACGCGCTTGCTACTCATCATCCTGGTTCTTTCAACACTCGCGGTAGTCATCAATCCCAACGGAGCGCGGATGTTCGTCTATCCGTTTGAGACTTTGACGAGCGCGGCAATGCAGAGATACATTCAGGAATGGTTCTCGCCTGATTTTCATCAGACGGAGTGGCTGCCGTTCGCGCTCTTGCTCGTTTCGCTGATTGCGACAACGTTGATTGCGCGCGCCCGCGTTCCGCTCGCGCACATCATTTTGCTATTTCTACTCGGCGTACTCGCGCTCCGTTCCGCGCGTAACATTCCTCTCTTTGTTCTCGTCGCGATTCCCGTTCTGTCCACGCAGCTCGCGGCGTGGATTCCTTTGCGCGCGTCAAACAAAGCAACGCCACGTCCGATGCAAATCATCAATGCCGCAATCGTCGTTGTTCTCGCGGTTTTTGTCTTCTTGCGCGTTGCCAGCGTTCTCGCCAACCAAACAAACGCCGAACGCGAAAAATTTCCTGCGGCTGCCGTCGAATGGATTCAAAAAAATCGCCCCGCGCCAAACATCTACAACAGTTATGGCTGGGGCGGCTATCTGATTTGGAAATTGTATCCCGATTATTTGGTGTACATTGACGGACGCGCGGATGTACACGGCGACGCGTTCATCGAGGATTTTCTAAATATCTATCGCGCATCACAAGGTTGGCAAACGGAATTGGCAGCGCGTGATGTGCGACTCGTTCTGATTGAACCCAACGCGCCGTTGGCGAACGCGTTAGCAAACGATTCACTTTGGACGCGCGTCTTTTCCGATTCTCAAAGCATCATCTTTCAGAAAAAATAAACCGCAGAGAAAAATTTCTCTGCGGTCCCGTTTCTCGTTTCTCGTATGCTA
>JAKOPZ010000132.1 GCA_029778615.1 Chloroflexota bacterium
AACCGCTGGGCGGCCTCGATTGCCGCAACGACGCGACGGTAGGAATTGACACCAACCATCAAGCAAGAAAGGAGAACCAAGTATGGCTGTAGCGATTAGTGCGGATGTTCCGGGTCAGACCAAGGAAGGATATGAGGAAACAATCCGGCTTCTTGGGGATGCCCTTAAGGGGGCTCCCGGCTTCATTATGCACTTCGGCCACCCGATTGAAGGCGGTTGGCGTGTCGTAGAAGTCTGGGAGTCGTCGAAGGACGCCGCGGAGTGGTTCGCAAAGCATGTTCGCCCCAACCTGCCTCCTGACGTTAAGCCACAGCGCCACACCCATGAGCTCCACACACTCATCCGTAGGTGATTCAGCGGAAGCGCATTAGCGTACCGTCACCACAACGCCATCAGGGAGTGATGGCCGCCCAACGTTCCGGTTCAGCGGCGGCGCGCTTGGCGCCGTCCGCTGCAACCGGAACGTTGGGCGCATAACTTCTTAGCCAGCGTGATACAATTCAATCAAAACTGGATCACAACCCATGAGAATCGTTGTTGACACTTCAAGCATTATTGCAGTAATCGCTGGCGAAGCAGAAAAAGCAAGGTTAATTGAATTGACCAAAGACGCGACCATTGTCGCTCCACCTTCAATTGACTGGGAAGTCGGAAACGCTTTTTCAGCCATGCTGAAGCGTTCTCGCATCACACTCGAACAAGCCATCGCAGCCATTGAAGTTTATCAAGAGATTTCAATGGAAATTGTAGAGATAGACTTAAAAGAAGTGGTAAAACTTGCTGGGAAGTATAATATTTACGCCTACGACGCATATATTCTTCGTTGTGCCATCGAGCATAACCTGCCACTCATTTCCCGTGACCAAAATATGATTGACATCGCCGAACAAGAAGGCATTCAGGTTCTTAAGGTGTAACCATGACTACTTACTCTTACTCCGAAGCCCGCGAGCGGCTTTCAGTTTTGCTGGAAAGAGCATTATTGGAAGGGCAAGTCAAATTAAGAAGTCGTGATGGGCGAATCTTTATTATTCGACCAGAGCGCCTTCCAAAAACTTCACCTTTTGACGTGCGAAGCGTGAATCTTCCAATTTCTAAAGTTGATATTCTTGACGCAATTCGTGAAAGCCGAGCAAGGTTTTCGTAAGTCCAAAATGCGCCCAACACAGCGTGCAGCGGACAGGGCTTCCGGCCTGCGGGTATGCGGCGGCTTGCTGGCAAGGGTTCTGGTTGGCGAAGGAGTCTCGCCCGTCCGCCCTGCCGCTAAAGCAAACCGTCCGCTCCGATTCAAGGCGAGAGCGCGGGTAACGCAAACCGTTACGCCCCTCATCTCAACCTGCCCTGTCGTTCAAGGCGGGTTTCTTTTTTTCCATAGTGCAATTTCATCACCAAACCAATTTACGCGCGTTTTCATTTATGCTATACTCCGCGCACGATGAGCGCAATTGACTCTCCGTTCGGTTTTTTCCGCACCGACCATGATCCTCCACAGCAAACACAATTCGTTTGAATGCGTATTGAAGAATTGATGTTCGTCGTAGCATGAACGTTACGGCGAATGTTCACTACTCTTTTGGAGGATATAAAATGAAACGAGAATTTCCGTCCAAGCGCGCCAAATTTTATCAGGGTGTTCCTGACGAAAAATGGAACGACTGGCGCTGGCAACTTTCCAACCGGCTCAACACCGTACAAGAACTCGCGAATGTTTTGGATTTGAACGAAAGCGAGCAAGAAGCGCTGCGCGCGAAAAATTTATTTCGCGTCGACATTACCCCGTACTTTGTCTCATTGATTGACCCGAACGACCCGCGTGACCCGATTCGCCAACAAGTCGTCCCCACCGCGCACGAACTCGCGCCCTTTACGGCAATGATGGAAGATTCCCTCGCCGAAGACGCGCACTCGCCCGTTCCAGGACTCGTGCATCGTTATCCCGACCGCGTATTGATGTTGGTCACGACGCAATGCGCTACGTACTGCCGCTATTGCACGCGCTCGCGCATCGTCGGCGACCCGACCGCGACCTTTTCGCGCAAAGATTTCGACGCGCAGATTGAATATCTGGAACGCACGCCGCAAGTGCGCGATGTATTGCTTTCAGGCGGCGACCCGTTGGTGCTGGCGCCAAAATTGTTGGAAGAAATTTTGACGCGCCTGCGCGCGATTCCACACATCGAAATTATTCGCATCGGCTCGCGCGTGCCTGTCTTTATGCCCATGCGCGTCACGCAAGAATTGTGCGACATGCTCGCCAAATTTCATCCCTTGTGGCTAAACATTCACGTCAATCACTCGAACGAAATTACAAAGGAATTGGACCAAGCGTGTGACAGATTGACGCGCGCGGGGATTCCATTGGGCAATCAATCGGTGCTGCTCGCGGGCGTGAACGATTGTCCGCACGTGCAGCGACAACTCGTACACGATTTGGTGCGAATGAGAGTGCGCCCGTACTATTTGTATCAGTGCGATTTGGTACACGGCGCGGGACATTTCCGCACGCCCGTTGCCAAAGGCATCGAAATTATGGAAGCGCTGCGCGGACACACGTCGGGCTATTCCATTCCCACATTCGTCGTGGATGCGCCCGGCGGCGGCGGCAAAATTCCTGTCATGCCGCAATATCAAATCAGCGCGAGCGACCATAAAGTGGTGCTGCGAAATTTTGAAGGATTTATCACCACGTACGAAGAGCCGCTCGATTACCAACCGCACGACCCCAAGACGTGCAAGTTCTGTCAAGAAAAACGCGCGGAACCCGGACAAAGCGGCGTATTCGGATTGCTCGAAGGCGAACGCATCAGCATTCAACCGGAAGGTTTCGACCAAACGCACAAACGCGGCGGCGGAAAACATCGTCTCAACGCGGACGAACACAAATGGGAACCGTTCGGCATCGGCACCGACACCAAACCCGAATACACGATGGGCGAGCCGATTGCGGTGGTGAATGGAGAAGTGATTTGAAGCAAACCTTGCTGTCGCGAGGCAGCAAGGTTTGTTTCTTGCTTGCCCTCGTCGTCGTTGCGATTCAAGTCGCAGGGTGCCGCGACGCAATCCCCGCGCCACAGGAAACTGAAAAAGATACCGTCGCCATCTACCACGCCGTCATTCGACGCCTCTATACTTCGGATGATACTTTTGGCGGCAAACTCGCCAAGCCAACGCTTTACATTCTTCGCGCTACCAATGATGCGGCTGGCGATCCTTCCATACAACAATCCGACTCGGTACTGCTTGCAGAGAACGTTCAGCAAGAAATCGTCGCGACTCTGGCAGACTTGCCAACCAAGGTGATATGGGTTGACCGTTCTGACCAAATAGGTATTGATGCCAAGACGGGACGCCTCCAAGATAATGGTGTCATCCTCACACTCGGCAACATCAAGTACGAGAACCGCGACAAGGCGTTGGTGTCTGCCAGCATATATGTTGCAAACTTGGCGGCAGGGGGCAAGACCTACATCGTCGAAAAGAAGAATGGAGTTTGGACGGTCACGGGCACGACCGGAGTTCAATGGATAAGTTAAAAGTCAAGTCCCCTTGCGGCGGATGCTCGCGGTCTCATAATCCGGAGTCAATATGACGTTCGCGCTATTCATCAATTATCTCGAGCATCACGCCCGCGCAATCGAATCGCTCACGCGCGGGATTTCACTCGAGCACGCGCGCTGGAAACCCAACGCGGATTCGTGGTCCATTTTGGAGGTCATCAATCATCTGTACGATGAAGAACAATTCGATTTTCGGACGCGGCTCGAAATTCTTTTGCATCGCCCCGACGAACCGTTCCCGCCCATTCACCCCTCCGCTTGGGTGGTGGAGAAACAGTACAATGAACGCGATTTGGAATCGTCGCTGCAAAATTTTCTCGATGAACGCGCGAAATCTTTAAGGTGGCTGTCCGGTTTGAACACGCCCAATTGGGAAACAGCCAAGACGAATGAGTGGGGGACTGTCACCGCAGGCGAAATGTTTAGCGCGTGGGTCGCGCACGATGTTTTGCATCTGCGCCAACTCGTAGAACTGCATTACGCGTGGGTGAAACGCAGTGCGGAACCGTATCCGGTTGAATACGCCGGCGAGTGGTAGAAATAAAAAAAAGAGATTCGAGAAAATTTCTCGAATCTCTTTTTTGTGCGGCAAAATTCCTAGCGCATCGCGACACCGAAAATTTGTGCGCCGTGTGTGGCGAGATTGAACAGCGGCGTGGGGAACAACATGATGAGGAGTGTCATCACCGCCGAGATAACGAGTCCCCACCGCAGCCACGGCGAAAACGTAATCGTCGCCGCGCCTTCGGGAGCGGGTTCGAAAAACATCGGACGCAAAATGCGAAAATAGTAAAAGACGCTGATAACGCTGTTGATGACGCCAATGGCGGCAAGCCAACCGAGATTGTTTCCAATCGCCGCGCCAAAGACAAAGAACTTGCCGAGGAATCCTGCTGTCGGCGGAATGCCCGCGAGCGAAAGCATAAAGTACACCATCAACGCGGCGAGCAGCGGCGCGCGTTTAATCATGCCCCCATATTGTGAAATATCCACCGCGCCTGTTTGATTCTCAATCGCGATGACGACGAGGAACGCGCCGAGATTGGTAAACAGATATGCGGCAATGTAAATCAGCACCGCGTTCACCCCGTCGAGCGGACTGTTGTTGCCCGCGATGCCTGCGAGACCAACCAGCATGTATCCCGCTTGCGCGATAGACGAATACGCGAGCAGTCGTTTTACATTCGATTCCGCGAGTGCGATGACGTTTCCGAGCGTCATCGTCAATACTGCCACGAGTGAATACAAAATCACCCAATCGGCTTTATAGACAAAGACGACCTGAAGCGTGATACGAAGCAGAATCGCAAAGCCCGCGACTTTGGGTCCAACGGAAAGAAACGCGGTGACGGGCGTCGGCGCGCCTTCGTACGCATCGGGCGCCCACTGATGAAACGGTGCGAGCGCGATTTTGAAACCAACGCCCGCGAGAACCAACGCCAACGCGAACAAGGCGAGCACTTCGTAATTCGTATCAGCAGTGATAACCGAACCAATCACACCGAGATTGAGCGAAGCCGTCGCGCCATAAAAGAGCGACATGCCGTACAACATAATCGCGGACGTAATCGAGCCGAACAAAAAATATTTCATTGCCGCTTCGTTCGACTTTTTGTTTTCGCGCAAGTAACCCGTCAGAATATACGAGACGATGCTCAAAAACTCGATCGAGACGAAAATCATGATGAGATTCGTCGAACCCGCCAGCATAATCATAGAAGCGACGGCGAGCAAGAACAGCGCGTAAAACTCGCCCACGAACTTTTTGCCGCGCATGTAATCAAACGTGGCAAACAAAATTACGATGCCTGTAATTTCCGCGACGAGGCGGAAAAAGTTGGTGAGGTTGTCCGACACATAAAGCGCATCGGCGATACGTGACGGCACCTGCGCCCAATCCGCCAAATAGACGACTGTGGTGCCGCATTCTTTACAAAACAGCGCCACTTGATTGCCCCATGCCGCGCCGAGGGGTTGGTCGGGCGCCTGATACAACGCAAGGAAAGGCGTCACGACAAGCGCGACAACCAACGCCGCCAGCGCGAGCCATCCGAGCAACTGACTGTTGCGCCCACGCCACAGCAAATCCAACCCAAGGATGAGCAATGACGCGGCAATGAGTATCAGTTCGGGCGAGAGATAAAGGAGAACGAGTCCGTCCATGAATAAGTCAAAAGTGTAAAGTTAAAAGCGAAAAGTGTTTGATGCGTCTTGTGCTTTGCGCTTTTTACTTTTAACTTTTATGCCGCGCCTGCCAGTTTCAGAATCGCGAGGGTTGCTTGGTTGATGGTATCCAGAATCCAATTCGGATAGACACCAATCACAATCATCAGCACGGCAAGCGGAACAAGCGTCAGAACTTCATAGCCGTACAAGTCCGGCAGTTTCGCCCATTTTTCATCCGCCTTGCCGAGCAGCACCTTTTGGACAATTTTCCACAAGATGTATGCGGCGGTCAGGACAACGCCGATGACGGCAATGAACGTAAGCAAGGTAAGGGTTGTATACGAACCGCGCAGGACGAGGAATTCGCCGACGAAACCGGCAAGCCCGGGCAATCCGAGCGAGGCGAACGCGGTCAAAAGAAGCATTGCGCCATACACCGGCACCTGCGCCATGAATCCGCCAAATTGGGCAAGGTCGCGCGTGTGCGTGCGTTCATACAACATGCCGACGAGAAAGAACAAGCCGCCCGTAATGACGCCGTGTGAAACCATTGCCAGCACCGCGCCGTTCAACGCCGTTGCGCCGCTGTTGACATAGTTGCCCAACGCGGGGTCGGTCAATTGCTCGTTCGTCAACGCGGCGGCAGCAGCAAAACCGAGCACCACAAAACCCATGTGACCGACGGACGAGTATGCGATGAGCCGCTTGAAATCCGTTTGCGCCATCGCGACCAACGCGCCATATACGATGGAAATCACTGCCAGCCCGCCAATCACATACGCAAGTGATTGAAAAGTGCCGGGAAACATCGGAATCAAAATCCGGATGAAACCGTACCCGCCGAGTTTCAAGAGAATGCCTGCCAGAATCACAGAGCCGGCAGTGGGCGCGGCAGTATGCGCGTCGGGCAGCCAGGTGTGAAACGGAAAGAGCGGCATCTTGATGGCAAACGCGAGAAAGAAACCCAAGAACGCGAGAGTCGAAATCAACGCGTCTTTTGCCCAGGGCATACTGTCACGTCCCGCCGTGAGCAGAGTCATGTCAAACGTGTTGGGCGTCGAGAACAGATAGAGCGCGATGATGCCCAACAGCATAAACACCGAACCCGCGAGCGTGTAAATGAAAAACTTGATCGCCGCGTACTGTGGGCGGTCCGTGTCGTGTCCCCAAATGCCGATGAGGAAATACATCGGCACGAGACCGACTTCCCAAAAGATGTAAAAGAGAAACAGGTCGAGCGAAAGGAACACGCCCATCATCCCGACTTCGAGCAAAAGGAACAGCGCGAAAAATTCCTTGACGCGTTCGTTAATGACGCGGGCGGAATAGAAAAGCGAGAGTGTCGTGAGCAGCGCGGTGAGCCACACCAACGGCATCGAAATGCCATCTACGCCGAGATGATATTGGATGCCCAACACGGGAATCCACGGCGCGCACTCGCCCAAATAGTAATTTGCGCTGGCGACGGTAATATCCGCGCTGCACATAGAGCCGAGCATTGTGAACCCGGGCCACGTGGGAAAAATGACCCACGCGATGGTTGCCAGCACGAGCGGGACTAGGCTCAAAATAATTGCCCAGCGCTTGATCGTTTGGTCATTCGGCAAAAACAGAATGATGATCGCGCTCAACAGGGGAAAGAAAACAATTGCACTCAGCATCGAAAATTCCTCCGAAAGATGACCGTCACTCGCTCCCGGTCGCCGGTGGTCAATTCAACCGTGGACTGCTTACGTAAACGACCGCAGCAAAAACAGAATCGCAAACGCCATCGCGCCCGCCGCGGCGAGCAGCGCGTAATTTTGAACGTTGCCGGTTTGCATCAAACGCCACCAGCCCGCGATTTCGCCGGTGACACTGCCCGTTGTGTTGACGAGACCGTCCACAATGTTGCGGTCAATCCAACCGTTGACACGCGCCAACATGCGTCCAATCCAGCCCGCGAGGTTGACCAGTCCATCCACGATGTTGCGGTCAAACCAGTACGACGCGCGGCTGAGCGCACCGACAAAGCGAAGCAATAGACCGGGCTGCGCGGTACCGTCCAGATTGATTTTGTAACCATACAATTCGTCAAGCCAATATTTGTTCGCGAGCACGCGCCAAATGATTCCGAGTCGCGCGAGCGGGTCCGCCTGTCCTGCCGCAACGGGACGGAACCCGTAAATGAAATACGCGGTAAGGAAACCGCTCAACGCGATGGCGAGAGAAACATAGACCGAAATGTTCGCCAAATCATCAAACGGCGCATGCTCGAACGGCTGCGCCAAACCGACCAGTCCGCCTTCGCCCACAAAATGAAAGAACGCGGAAATGAACGGCGCGTTCCACAAACCGAGAAACGTTGTAAATGTCGCCAAAATCGCGAGCGGGACCCACATGGACGCGGGCGATTCGTGCGCGTGTTCGTAGGCGTGTTCGTCGCGCGGTTTGCCAAAGAACGTCAAGAAAATTTGACGTCCCGTGTACAGCGCGGTGAGAAATGCGGCAATGGCGAGCAGAATGTACACAAACTGCGCCAGTGCCACCGCGCCTCCGTGAAACCAACCCTCGCGCAAACTTTCGAGCAAAATTTCGTCTTTGCTCCAAAATCCCGCAAACGGGAAAATGCCCATGAGCGATAACGCGCCAATCATGAACGTGATGAACGTAATCGGCATCTTGCGCCACAAGCCGCCCATCTTGAACATATCGTTTGTGCCGGTCGCATGGAGCACCGCGCCCGCTGCCAAGAACAGCAAGGCTTTGAAAAACGCGTGCGTGATGAGATGGAACGAACCCGCAACGAATGCGCCGATGCCCAACGCGGCGAGCATATAACCGAGCTGTGAAATCGTGGAAAACGCGAGCACGCGTTTTATATCGCTTTGCGCCAAACCCATTGTCGCTGCGAAAATCGCCGTGAACGCGCCGACAACCGCAACCACTTGCATCGAAAATCCGCCGGATTGCGCGTCAAACACAAACAGCGGGAACATGCGTATCACGAGAAAAATACCCGCCGACACCATCGTCGCCGCGTGAATCAACGCGCTAACCGGCGTCGGACCTTCCATCGCGTCGGGCAGCCACACATGCAGCGGAAACTGCGCGGACTTGCCAATCGTTCCGCCAAAAATCAACAGCGCAATCAATGTGGGCCACTGCAGTGCGCCGATGGGCGGTTCGCCGAGCAGCATGTTGTTCAATCCTTCCGGGTTGAACATTTGCGTAAAGTCCAAATTGCCGACGGTGATAAAGAGAAAAATGATGCCCGTCATCAAAAGCACATCGCCGACGCGTGTCGTGAGAAATGCTTTGATGCCGGCAGCGCGCGCGCGTCCCACTTGCGCGTCGTCAATGTGATGTTCTTTGAGCCCACGAAACGACCAGAAACCGATGAGCGCATACGAACAAAAGCCCATGATTTCCCACGCGATAAAAAACTGCAACAGGTTCGACGAAATCACCAACAAGAGCATCGCCGCAGCAAAGAGCGAGATATACGCGAAAAAGCGCGCGTAGCGCGGGTCATCCTCGCTTACATGGTGTCCGTGTTCGTCCACGTGCGAATGCTTCATGTACGACGTGGAATAAATAAAAATCATCAAGCACACGGTCGGCACCATAAAGAGCATGACCGAACCTATCGGGTCAACCAACCAGCCGAAATTCAGCGTGGCAGTGCCGAAGGGATACCAAACAATCGGCGCACTGTAAAAGGGATTCTGCGCGAGCTCGGGACCTTCCGCCAACGCTTCAAAAAAGACGCCGAGCGAAACGGCGAGCGCGGCAATGATGCCGATGAGCGCCACCCACGAACTCAAGCGGTTGTTGTTGCGCGTGAATAATACGATGATGGCAAACGCCAACAGCGGAAACAACGGAATCAAAAGGGTAAACTGTTCGACAAGAAGCATGTGCGTATCAACAAGTTTCGAGTAGCGAATGCGCGCACTACTGGAAACTCGGGGTTACCACTTGAGCAAATCAATTTCCTCAACATTCACCGTGTCGCGCGAACGATAAATCGCAATGACCAGCGCGAGACCGACAGCTGCTTCCGCCGCCGCGAGCGTAATCACAAAGAGCGCGAACACAATACCGGATTGGTCGCCAATCGGGTCAGGCGAACCGTAGCGCCAAAACGCGACGAGATTGATGTTCACCGCGTTGAGCATCAACTCAATGCCCATCAGCACCGCGATGGCATTCCGCCGCGCCAACGCGCCAAACAGTCCGAGACAAAACAGCGCGGCAGAAATCGTAAGGTAATAGACGAGAGGAATGGTCGTAATCATAAATCAATGCCGAATGCTTAATGCACAATGCACAATGAGAAACGTATTGGGCACTGTGCATTCCGCACTGTGCATTATTCTGTACTATTCGCGCGCGATAATGAATGCCCCAATCAGCGCGGCGAGCAGTAAAACGGAAACGATTTCAAACGGCAGCAGGTACGTCGTCAAGAGCGCGGTGCCCAAGTGCGGCACGAGGTCTGTATAGACCGCTGTTCCGCTGTGCTGCCACGGCACTTGTAAAATCAGAATGAACAATCCGACGAACAAAATCACAATCACCGTGGCGACCCACGCCCACTGTTTGTTGATGTTGCTGTCTTCGTTCTTCATCAGACTGCGCGTCAACATGATGGCGAACAAAATCAACACTGCAATTGCGCCAATGTAAATCAAAATTTGCACGACGGCGAGAAACTCCGCTTCGAGCATGAGATACAGCGCGGCGACGCCAAAAAACGTTCCCACCAGCGCCAGCCCTGCGTGAAACACATTTCGCAGGAGCACCGTCGCCAGTCCCGCCGCCAACGTCAACGCGGCAATGAGAAAAAAGACCAGTTGGGAAATGATTCCGATTACGTCCATCCCTATCCTCCCAACCCCGTCAGAAATTGATTAAACAAGCGGTACGCCCACAGGAACGACGCGGTGAAAAGAATCAATGCGAGCGTCGCCGGAACAAGCCGCTTCCATCCAAAATTCATCAGCTGGTCAACGCGAAGGCGCGGCAAGGTGCCGCGAAACCACAACTGAACGCCGATAAGCACAATCGTTTTGGCGAAAAAGTAGACGATGCCGAGTACGGGGACCTGTTGCACAAAGGGACCTTGCCATCCGCCAAAGAAAAGCGACGCGCCCACCGCGCTGATGAGAAACGTGTTCAAAAATTCCGCGAGATAAAAAAGCCCGAACTTCATACCGCTGTATTCGGTGTGATACCCGGCAACCAATTCCGATTCCGCTTCGGGCAAATCAAACGGCACGCGATTGATTTCCGCGGTTGCCGCGAGCAAGAAAATAAAAAACGCAATCGGTCCGACGGGAAGATAAAAAATGAACCATCCGAGCCCGAACAAACCGCTTTGCGCTTTGATAATTCCCGTGAGCGAAATGGAACCCGCCAGCAAAACGATGACTGCCACCGCAAGGATTTGCGGAATTTCGTAACTGATGATTTGGGCGGCGGCGCGCATCCCACCAATGAGCGCGAACTTGTTGTGGGAACCGAATCCCGCCATGAACACACCAATCGTCGCCACCGAGCCCATTGCCATCAAATACAACAGCGCGAGATTCAAGTCCACCGCGCCCATGCCCACACCAAATTGAATCACCGCAAACGAAAGAATCACCGGAATCACTACCACAATCGGCGCGAGAAAATGCACAGGACCGTCCACGCCTTCCGGCACAATGTCCTCTTTGGTGAGAAACTTGATCATATCCGCAATCGGCACCAACAAACCGAACGGCCCCGCGCGATTCGGACCGATGCGGTCTTGCATGCGCGCGACCAGTTTGCGTTCCAACCACGTCATGTACATCATCATCACCGGCGCCACAATCAACAACACCGTAACGACAATGCCGCCCATGACGAGAAACACAATCAAGCGCACAATCTCGTCCGGCACACCGACCGAAGTGAGTAATCCGCTCAAGCCGCCGCGGATGAGTTCATAAATGCTGACAAAGGGATTGGTGATAAAAGACCAAATGTCCATACATTCTCTCCCCCCTCTCCCGATGGGCGAGGGGCTGGGAGTGAGGTTGAATGATTACACGCTCACACCCACTCGAGCAGATTTTTGCGCCACGCGTATGCCAGCGCTCCAACGAGAATCAACATAAAGATTGCCATTTCGACAACCCAGAACACGCTCATTTGATTCGTCGCCACCGCCCACGGATAGACAAACACCACTTCGATGTCAAAGACGACAAACAAAATGGCATAAATATAGTACTGGACGCGGAATTGCACCCAAATAGCTTCGGCTTCGGGCGCTTCATTTTGAATTTCAATGCCGCACTCGTACGTAGATTTTTTCAGCCGGGTAGGTTTCTTGGGGCGAAACAAAAAGGCGAGAACGAGCGGCAAAATCGGGAATGTAAGAGCAGCGAACGCAAAGAGTCCGATTAAGGCATATCGTTCCAACATAATCACGGCTCCTGACAAATCGTCAATCGTGTTGGTGATTTGTCCGATGACGCATCGTAGCGCCGGACTGATTGGGCGCGCCGCGCGCGACATGCGTCACGTGTGGATGAGAGACAAACCTTCAGAGTGATTAGAGGATGATTAAAAACTCACTCTGCCGATTCGCAAAAAAATCGGTACGGCATTCGTTTGTGCCGTACTGAACGAATGAGATATTAGCACAAGTTAAGAGATATTGCAAACACTTTTTTGCCCCGCCCCGCCCTTCCTTGCGCGCCCACATTGCGTCCACCGCGCTCTCTTTATATAATCGCCGCATGACGGAAACGCTGGCACAGTTCACGGACGCAGACCGCTGGGACAGTTTCCTTGCCGCGCACAACGCACACATTCTGCAAACCTCTGCCTGGGGCGAATTGAAAAACCGCTTTGGCTGGAACGCCGCGCGCGTGGCATGGCAGGATGGTGAAAAAATTCACGCCGCCGCGCAAATCCTTTTCCGCGCGCTCGCGCCCGGATTGACCATCGCGTACGTGCCGCGCGGTCCGGTTATGAATGACACCGCCGCGCGCGTTCTCTTTCTCGATGCGCTCAAGCAGTACGCCGGCGCGCGCGGGGCGTTCCTCTTGAAGGTTGAACCCGATTGGCTGCGCGAGGACGAACGCACCCGCGCCCTCGCAGACGCACACTTTGCCACATCAACCGAAACCATTCAACCGCCCGCAACCATTCACATTGACCTCACCGCGAATTTAGAAACGATTCTTGCGCGCATGAAATCGAAATGGCGCTACAACATTCGTCTCTCCGAGAAAAAAAATGTCGTCGTCCGCGCGGGCGACGTTTCCGATTTTGACGCGTTTTACGAATTGATGCAGCTCACCGGCGCACGCGACCACTTTGCCATTCACGGCGGCAATTATTATCGCACTGCGTTTGAATTACTAAACGCACGCGACAATGTGCGATTATTCATTGCCGAGTTTCAACAGAAACCATTGGCGATGATTTTTGTCACCGCGTTCGCGCACGAAGCGATTTATTTGTACGGCGCATCGAGCAATGAGGAACGGAATCGGATGCCGAACCACGCGTTGCATTGGGCGGCGATTCAATGGGCAAAAGCGCGCGGCTGTGCGCTGTACGATTTGTGGGGCATTCCCGAAACAATTGACGAATCAAACGACGAGGCGAATTTGCCAACGACACTCTATCAATTCAAACAAGGGTTTGGCGGCAACATGGTGCGTTACATCGGCGCATGGGATTTCATTTTTAACTCACCCAAATATCAGCTCTACAAACTCGCGCGCAGACTCCGCAAGATGGGAGACTAGAGATTGGAGACTGATTACTGAATACTGATTACTCGACACGAATCTCCATTCTCTAATCTCCGGTCTCTAAAAAATCTGTCGCGTCATCACCCCACCATCCACCAACAAACTCGCGCCCGTAATCCAGCGCGCCGCGTCCGACGCGAAAAACAAACACGCGTCCGCGACATCTTCCGGCATCCCCAAACGTTTCAACGG
>JAKOPZ010000133.1 GCA_029778615.1 Chloroflexota bacterium
AGGAAATAAATTCCCGCCGCAATGAGCAAGTACGCGAACGCGAGGAACGGCACAAAGAATCTGCCCACCGACCAATCCCCGCCGACATAAATAATGTACGCGCCATAAAAAAGCATCACTGCCGCGAAATACGTGAAACCAAAAAACGCGTACGGAACGCTCGCCACAGCGTTCCCCTCTCGCGCATCATCGGAACGAAACGGCGTTCGTTCCCTACGCGCGTCGTCATCGGAACGAAACGGCGTTCGTTCCCTACGCGCGCCATTGTATGGAACGCTCGCCGCAGCGTTCCCTTCTCCGCGCGCGCGGAAATATCGCACACTCACCACCACCAACACAATCCCCGCAGGTACAAGAACCATCCATCCCCAATGCACGCCGACAAACGTTTGCACATGTTCCCACCCGCGCAGGATTTGCGCCATCGGTCCGCCGACCGAAACTTTGGCATAAAACGAATTGGGCAGGAACGAATGATAATAGCGCCAGCGAAGCAGCCAGTACGGCACAAAGATTGCGACGAACGATACAATGCGAATCAAATCACTGCGCGTAAAAAATTTCCGTTGGTCAATCACGCGCCACGCGAATTGATGCGCGACTGTCAAGCCAAACACCGCGCCGGCTTCGGGACGCGTCATCGCCGCAAGCGCGAAAATAATTCCGCTTGTCGGAAATTGTGCGTGAAAATTTTCTTTTAGGTATAAAAACGCGCCGAGCGTGAGCAAAAACGCCATCATCGGCGTCTCGAGTCCGCTCACACTCCACAACGCGAACGAACCATCTACCGCGAGAAACAACGCCGCCATCCATCCAATAATGGGCGCAACACCGAGCCATTTCGGAAAACGCATCGCCAACGCGAGCGTGCCGATTCCAAACGCGACGCCGAGCGCGCTGCTCACGCGTCCCACATCCCAACCCGCGCCCACAATGGGCAGCATCATCGCCGTCCACAAAAAATTGGAAAATCCTTCGACGCGTTCACTCGGATTGAACGTAAGCCCATATCCGCGCAAGGCGTTCTGTGCGTACACGTACGAAATATACGCGTCGTCCACCGCGTCCCAACCCAACGCTTGATAAAACCAAAGCGCGTTCACAATGAGCAGCAATGCGAGCGCGCCAAACCCGACCCATTTTTTCATTGCGCGCTATTCTAACACACCGAATAAAAAACCTCGCAGGTCACAAGACCTGCGAGGTTTTTTGTTTCACAGCAACCGATTCTGTTCGATGCGCTCCGGCGCTTTGAGTCCGAGATGCTCATACGCGTGTGGCGTCACAGTTCTTCCGCGCGGCGTGCGGTCGAGAAAGCCGAGTTGGAGCAAGTACGGTTCGTACACATCCATAATCGTATCGGATTCTTCGCTGATGGCAGCCGCAATCGTATCGAGACCGACAGGACCCCCGCCGAATTTTTCAATAATCGTGCGCAAAACTTTGCGGTCAATCTCATCCAAGCCGAGTTCGTCCACTTCCATCAATGCCAATGCTTGATGCGCGACCTGCGCGGTAATTTTTCCCTCTGCGCGCACTTGGGCGTAATCGCGCACGCGCCGCAGCAAACGATTGGTCACGCGCGGCGTCCCGCGCGAACGCTGCGCGATTTCCGTTACCGCTTGCGGCTCAATTTCCGCGCCGAGAATTCGCGCCGAACGGTCCACAATTGTTTCCATTGCGGACAAATCATAATAGTCCAAACGATACACCGCGCCGAATCGGTCGCGCAGCGGAGCGGACAACATGGCAAAGCGCGTGGTCGCGCCGACAATCGTAAAGCGCGGCAGTTTCAAGCGAATGGAACGCGCGCTCGGTCCTTTGCCCGTGATGAGGTCGAGCGCGAAATCTTCCATCGCGGGATACAAAATTTCTTCGACCGCGCGATTGAGCCGATGCACTTCGTCAATAAAGAGCACATCGCCTGCGCGCAGATTGGTCACAATCGCCGCGAGGTCGCCGGGGCGTTCGATGCTCGGACCCGCCGTAATTTTGATAGCGGCGTTCATTTCGTTCGCGATGATGTTGGCGAGAGTTGTCTTGCCGAGACCGGGCGGACCATACAAGAGAATGTGGTCAACCGCTTCGTTGCGATGCTGTGCCGCTTCGAGTAGAATTTTCAGATTCTCTTTGACCTTGGCCTGCCCGATGTATTCCGCGAGTTTTTTCGGACGCAAGGAAAGTTCGAGCGCGAGCTCGTCTTGTTTCACAGAGGGAGAAGTAATGCGGTCGGACATAATTCGTGCGAGAGTGCAATTGTGCGATAGGGAAGGTAACCGAGTCGTCGTCGCTTTCGGATTACCCGCTCACTAACAGAACACTTGTGCGGATTCTAACACAGATTCGCGAATTGGGGGAATGATTTTAGAACACGCGGCAGATTCCATCCTCATTCAAGCTGTATGCTATAATCTCGCGCGGTATGCCACTCGATGTTGCTTTGCAGGATGTGGTACGTTTACGCAAACCGCATCCGTGCGGTGGTTATGAATGGACGGTCGTGCGGCTCGGCGCGGATATTGGCATCGTGTGTAACACCTGCAATCATCGCGTGCTGCTGCCGCGCCGCGATTTGGAAAAGCGTGTCAAGAAATTTGTATTCAAAGCGCCGCGTCCAACCGTCACCGATTTGGAATCCAAATGAATCAAGCCCAGGGGTATCTCCCCGTTCTCCGCAACCCCAATTTTCTCAAGTTGTGGCTCGCTCAAATCTTGTCGTTGATGGGGTTGCAAAGTCTGCTCCTCCTCGCTGTTATTCTGATTGAAAAAGTTACCGAGTCGGGAATTCAAACTGCGGGCGCGATTGTGGCATTCAGTTTGCCTGCCGTGATTTTTGGACCCATTGCCGGGGTCGTCCTCGACCGCGTAAGCAAGAAAAGGATTCTCGTCATTTCCAACGCCGCGCGCGTAGGCAGCCAAGCGCTGCTCGCGCTGCTCGCGTATCTTGGATTGAATCAAGCTATTCACCCGCTTTTGTTTGTCACATTGGTCTATCTCACCATTTTTATCACCTCTGCCATCGGACAATTTTTTGCGCCCGCCGAAGGCGCGACCATTCCGTTGATTGTAAAGCGCCAAGAATTGTTTGCGGCAAACTCGCTCTTTACCCTCACCATCGTCGCCATTCAAGTCGTCGCGTTGATTGTGTACGTGCCCATCAGCGTCAAATCGTTCGGCACGGTCGGCGCGTTTATTTCCCTCGCAATCTTTTATTTGGCGTCAATGATTTTGTTGATGCTCTTGCCCAGCGACCAGGTTGTGCGGCGCGCACAGGCGAATGGTGAATCTGCCTTGCAGCGTGGCTGGCGCGAAATTGGCGAGGGCTGGAAATTTACGCTCGCGCACAAACCGATTCTAATTGCGATTCTGCAATTTTCGCTCGTCTTTACCATTGTCTCGGTGTTGGGTGAAATTGCGCCGGGCTTTGCCAATCGCGTGCTCGGCTTGGCAACCGAAGACGCGGTGTTTGTGTTTGCCCCGGCGGGCATCGGGATTGTGATTGCGAGTGTGTTCATTGTGCGTTTTGGACAACATTTGCCGCGTTATCTTTTGCCGATTGCGGGCATGTGTTTTATGGGCGCGGGCTTGATTGGTATGGGCGCGCTCGGTTTGAGCGGCGAGAACGCACTGCGAACTCAATTTCAAATTTTGGGATTCACGCTGAATGCAACATGGCTTGTGGGGATTGCGGCACCGCTGGTGGGAATTGGCATCGCGCTCGTGCTCATTCCCGCGCAAACGGCGGTGCAAGAAGGCGCGAGCAATGAAATACGCGGGCGCGTGCTGACGGTGCAGTTGACTTTGGCGAATGGCTTGAGCATTCCGTTGCTGCTCGCGGCGGGCGGTCTTTCGGACGTGTTCGGGATTCCCCAAATCGTCATCGCGCTCGGCGCGATACTTTTTCCGATTGCGTATTTGAATTCGAAATATGTCCAAAGTTTTCCGCCACTGCCGCCTTCGACGCCCCTGCATTCTCAGCCGATTCCCATGGCGGGCGAAAGTGCTGCCCTGGTTGAAGAAACGAACGAACACGCGCGCAAAAGCGCGAATGGCAGCGAAAATTACGCAGAGCGCGCCCGCCAGAGCGGTTAGCCCGCGCAGTGTTCCCTTATGCCCTCGCGTCAAATCCTCATTTTTTTCTCCGATACCGGCGGCGGACATCGCGCGGCGGCGAACGCTTTGCGCGACGCGTTTCACTTTTTGTTTCCCGGCGAATACGAAATCACATTTGTGGATGGCTTTCGCGAATGCGCGCCGTTTCCGTTCAATCACATTCCCGATACGTACTTTCCGCTGACCGCGTACGCGCCGCATTTGTGGGGCGCGTTGTTTCATTCCAGCAATTCGCGTTTATCCCTTCCCCTTTCGGCGTCGTTCGACGATTTTATCTTGCGAAGCGGCTGCGCGCGCGTCATCCGCGCTCGCGCGCCCGATTTGGTGATCAGCGTTCATCCGCTCATCAATCGCGCCGCGTGCAACGCGCTCAAAGAGATTGACCCCGACACGCCGTTCGCCACCGTCGTGACCGATTTGTTTGACGCGCACGGGTTATGGTTTTCGGCAGCCTCCGATTTGGTCGTGGTGCCCACAGCGGGCGCGTTCGAGCGCGGTTTGAAATGGAAATTTCCGCGCGAGAAAATGCGCGTCATCGGACAGCCGATTTCCATCAAATTTGCTACGCACGCGCCCGCCGAATCGCAACGCGCATTGCGCGAGCGTCTTGGTTTGCGCGATGATTTGTTTACCATTTTGCTCGTGGGGGGGGGGGAAGGAATGGGACCGCTGCGCGCGATTGCGCGCGCGCTGGACCATGCCGCGCTGCCGATACAATTGGTGGTGATTGCGGGACGCAACAAGAGTTTATACAAATATCTGACCGAGCTGCCGTGGCAGATTGCGGTCAACGTGCAAAGCTTTGTGAACAACATGCCGGACTGGATGCGCGCGAGCGATTTGGTGATTACCAAAGCGGGACCGGGAACGATTATGGAGACGTTGGCAGCGGGCAAGCCAATGCTGCTGAGCGGCTACCTGCGGGGGCAAGAAGAAGGCAATGTGAAATTTGTGCAAGAGACGGGCGTTGGTGTCTTGCGCGCGTCACCGCACGCGATTGTGCACCAACTGCGCGCGTGGCTCGACGGCGACCGCGCTCAATTGACGGCGATGCAGGCAAGTGCCACGCGCGCCGCGCGTCCGAACGCGGCGTTGGAAATTGCGCAAGAGCTGGTCAAGTTGTTGTAAGAAATTTTCTTGGCTCGCCTGATTCATGTAGTGTATAATCTTTTTGAACATTTTGTGGGAAAAGAATCCATGACCAACGAAACCAAAAGCGCGGCGCAAGCCGCACCTCAAACTATCATCGCGCGCGCGCGTCAAATTTTGCGCGGTCCCGTGCTCATCGGCGTCATCGCCGCGCTGATTGCGATTGGCTTGTCACTCTATGGCATGTTGACCAATCCGAACGCGACGCCCCTCACACTCCGTTCCTTTCTGCTCGTCGTCGTGATTGCGGGCGGCTCGTGGGGGTTGATTGCGTGGGCAATCGCGACGGCGGCAGTGGAAGCGGGAAAGGATTAGTGCAATGTGCAATTAACAATGCACAATGCGCCGCTTTCCATTTCATTGTGCATTGTGCATTTTGCATTGTTCATTCATGAAAGCTGTTGTCATGGCGGGGGGGGAAGGTTCGCGGCTGCGCCCGTTGACCTTGCATCACCCCAAGCCAATGATTCCCCTCGTTAATCGCGTTGTCACCGCGCACATTGCCACGCTGCTCCGACGCAATCAATTCACCGATGTGGTCGCCGCCTTACAGTACCGCGCCGAAGATATGCAAAATTATTTCGGCGACGGACACGGCTTGGGCGTCAATCTCCATTATTCCATCGAGCCGCGCCCCCTCGGTACGGCGGGCGCGGTCAAATACGCGCAGCAGCAACACCCCGTGCTCGGACAGGAAGTGTTTCTCGTCATGAGCGGCGACGCGCTCACCGATTTCAACCTGAAACAAGTTGTCGAATTTCATAAACGCGTCGGCGCGCTCGCCACGCTCACGCTGACGCGCGTTTCCAATCCGCTCGAGTACGGCGTCATCACACTGGACGGCGAAGGACGCATTCAAGAATTTATCGAAAAGCCGTCGTGGGGGCAGGTGATTTCGGATACCGTCAATACGGGCATCTATGTGCTTTCGCCCGAACTGCTGGATGAAATCAAACCCGACACGCCCGTTGATTTTTCGCGCGATGTCTTTCCAAAATTATTGGACCGCGGGGCGCCGCTGTACGGATATGTGGCGGAGGGCTATTGGACGGATGTGGGCACGTTCGACGAATATCACAAAGCGAGCGCGGATATTCTGAATGGCAAGGTGAATGTCGGACCCATCGGGCAAGTGTATCGCGCGGGAATTTATGTCGAAGAGGATGTGCAAATCGCGGACGACGCGGAATTGTACCCGCCGATTTTTGTCGGACGCGGCGCGCGCATTCGCAGCGGCGCGGTCATTCATGGACCGACGGTGATTCGTCCGAACACGGTGGTGGACAACCGCGCGCACATTGACCGCAGTATTCTTTGGCAAAATGTGTACATCGGGCAGGCGGCGGAATTGCGCGGCGCGATTATTGGCACGCGTTCCAGCGTGGGCGCGCGGTCGGTCATATTTGAAGGCGCGGTGTTGGCAGACCAGGTGACGGTGGGCGAAGGCGCGGTGATTCATCCGAACGTCAAGGTGTGGCCCCAAAAACGCGTCGAAGCCGGCGCGACGCTGCGCTCGTCGCTGATTTGGGGTTCGCAGGCGCGGCGCACTTTGTTCGGACGCTACGGCGTCACGGGTTTGGTTAATGTGGATTTGACGCCGGAATTTGCTACGCGTCTCGGTGCGGCGTTTGGCGCGTCACTGCCCAAAAATCAGGTGGTCATTATCAACCGCGACCCGCATCGCAGTCCGCGCATGATAAAACGCGCGATGATTTCGGGACTGCCTTCGGCGGGCGTGGACGTATTGGACATCAAGACGGCGCCGATTCCCGTCGCGCGTTATTTCACCCGCGCGCGGCGTGCGGGGGGGGGAATTCATGTGCGTTTGTCGCCGTATGACCCGCGCACGGTGGACATTCGTTTCTTTTCGAGCGATGGACTGAATCTTTCTAAAACGACCGAGCGCGCGATTGAAAATACTTTTTTCCGCGAAGATTATCGCCGCGTGTATCTGGATGAAATCGGGCGCATTGAAGAAATGGACGGCGCGGCGGAAAAAACCTACAGTGATGATTTCATCAAAACGCTTGATGCCGCCGCGATTGCCAACCGCCGTTTTCAAGTGGTCATTGATTACGCCAACGGACCCGCGTCCGGCGTGTTGCCTTCGCTCTTGAATCGTCTCAACGTGGATGTGGTCGCGTTGAATGAACGCCTCGACGAAACGAAAATTTCGCTCGAGCAGCAAGAATTTCAACGCGCGCTCGACCGACTTGCCGCGATTACGGCGGCAGTGGGCGCGCAGCTCGGTGTGCGGATTGATGTGGGTGGTGAACGCATTTGGCTGGTAGACCAAAAAGGCACCAAAGTTTCCGGCGGGATGGCGGCGGCAGTCTTGACGGAACTCACGTTGCGTGATGAAGCGATGCGCGGCGGCACACTTGCCCTCCCCCTCAGTATGCCAAACTTGTTTGAACGCATCGCAGAGAAATACAACATCCATCTGCTGCGCGTCAAGAATGACCATCAAGCATTGATGGAAGCGGCAAAAGAGCCGGACGCGCGACTCGCCTTGAGCGGCGCGGGCGATTTTATTTTTCCCGCGTTCCAGCCCGCGATTGACGGCATGATGGCGCTGGTGAAATTATTGGAATTGCTCGCCGTGCATCAAACCACATTGTTGGAAACCGTGCGCGGGATGCCGAGTTTTTATTTGGCACAGCGGCGCGTCTATTGCGCGTGGGAACACAAAGGCACAGTCCTGCGCGTGCTGAACGAACAAAATCACGAACGCGTCATCAGCAACGCCGATGGGGTCAAATTGAAATTAAATCCAACCGATTGGGTGCTCATTGCGCCCGACCCCGATGGACCGTTCTTTCACATTCACGCGGAAGGCAGTACGCGCGAAGTGGCGAATACGAATGCCGACCGCTACGCGCGGATTGTGGAGGGATTGAGAACGTGACCGTTTCCCTCTCGGACATTGCCGATGCACTGCGTTGGCTCTGGCTTGCGTGCGGCATTGTTTGGATTGGCTACGCGTGGCTGCATCGCGTTGCGTACACACGCGGCTTGCTCGTACTCGTTGCCTTGTTTGTACTCGATTGGACATTGCACGCGTTCGCGGATTTTGCCGAACAGCCCGATTCTAAAATCCCTTCCGATTTCGCGTTGTATACAGTGATGATGCTGCTCGCCGCGCTGGCGGGACTGACTGCCGCGTGTTTGTACGCGCGGGTGCGCGGGATGAATGTGCTGACGGTGATTGACGCCGCGCTGGTGTGCGCGATAGCGGGCGGCATCGGCGGGCGCGCGTATCAAGTGTTGACGAATTGGAATTATTATTCCGAGAACACCGATTTGATAGCGGATTTGGCGTATGGGGGTTTTGGACTGCGCGGCGCGCTGATGCTTGGATTCGTCGCCTTGTTTTTGTTTGCCATCCTCACGCGCAATTCTTTTTGGAAGCTGGCAGACGCGGCGGTGATTGGATTGGCGCTCGCACAAAGCATCGGGTGGTACGGCGCGGCGCTCACACACACGCACTATGGAATTGCCCTCGACGCTGCTCCGCATGATGAAATGTTTGCGTCGCTCGCACACATCGTTCGCGCGTTCGGTTATAATTTTGTCCAAGATTTGCCCGATGCGTACAATCTCAGCGCGTTTCGGATTCCCGTACAAATGATTGCGGCGATTTTTTTTCTCGGTTTATTTTTCTTGTTGCTCCTCAATGCGCGCGCCAAACGCGCAGGATACTTGTTTGCTTGCTACCTGCTTCTTGTTTCCGTCGCGAACTTTATTTTCGGTTTTTGGCGCGGCGATGAAACGTTGCTGTGGAACGGTTTGCGCGTGGACCAATGGCTGGATGGCGGCATGTTTATTTTTGCGGCAGCGCTGGTATGGCTCCATGCCGGGCGCGGGCGCGTTTCACAACGGAGAATTTTACAGCACGCATGAGTCGTCGTTCGCCCTCTCTCATCACCACCCAAAGCGCGTTTGAAGAAATGTTCGCGCAGCTGCGCGCGCAGCCGCGCATCGCGATTGATACGGAAGCCGATTCGTTATATTCCTATTACGAAAAGGTGTGCCTCATCCAGTTTTCCATTCCCGAACACGATTTCATTCTCGACACCCTTTCGTTCAAAAATATCGAACCGCTCGGCGAACTCTTTGCCGACCCGTATCTCGAAATTGTCTTTCACGCCTGCGAGTACGATGTGCTTTCGCTCAAACGCGATTATGGTTTCACCTTTGCGCATATCTTTGACACGATGGTTGCCGCGCGCATTCTCGGCTGGAAACAAGTGGGACTCGGCAGCATCCTCGAACAACAGTTTGGCGTGAAATTGGACAAACGCTTTCAACGCGCCGATTGGGGCAAACGCCCGCTCGCGCCCGAACTCATCGAATACGCGCGCGACGATACGCACTATCTTTTGCGTTTGCATGATTTACAGTTGGCAGAATTAATCAAGGCAAATCGTTTGCCCGAAGCGCGCGCGGAATTTGAACGCCTCACGCGCGTGAGTTGGAGCGAACGCGAATTTGACCCGAATCGCTATGCCACGCTCGAAGGCGCCAAAGAACTCGACCCCGCGAGTTTGGGCGCGCTGCGCGAGTTGTACGTCCTGCGCGAAGAACTCGCGCGCAAACAGGACCGTCCGCCGTTCAAAATCATGTCGAACCTCGCACTCGTGCGCATCGCGCGCACGCAGCCGCGCACCCTCGCGGAATTGTCCGCGCTGCCGGGGATTGGCGAATGGTTTATTCGCAGACACGGACGCGATGCCTTGCGCGCAGTCGAACGCGGTCAGACGCGCCCGCAGCGGCATTTACCCAAATCGCCGCGCGGCGAACCCCTGTTGAACGATAACGCATCGCGCGAACGATACGCGAAACTCAAAGAATGGCGCAAGCAGCGCGCCGAAGCGCGCGGCGTGGAAAGCGATGTAATTGTTTCTAACGACGCGTTGGTCCACGTCGCGCGGGCGTATCCAAAGACACTGCAAGAATTGGAAACGATTCCCGGATTGGGCGCGTGGAAAGCGCGCGAGTATGGGGAAGAGTTGTTGCAAGTGTTGAATGGGGAAAAATAAAAAATTCGTGGCCTGTGCCACGAATTCTTGTTATTGTACCCTCATTTGATGAACCATTCGCCGCGCTCGTGTTGGTCCAGATTGCCGCCCGCGTAATTGCTCCCCGCTTTCCATTCCCCCGCACGCTGCTCGTAGAAAGCGTTGGTGTTCGCGGCGAGGGTGGTCGTGTGGACAGCGTTGTAAAGCGTAAATGCGGCGACGACCAAAAGGGCGACGATGACGACGACGCTGAGAATTCGACTGGTTGACATTTTTCCTCCTCGCGTTCGCTCTTGGAACGCATGAATATTGTTTGTTTCTCGAACCTGCTGCCATTTAAACAGAACCACGTCGCTCCTGCGTCTCCGCCGTCAATTTCACACTGGAGACGCTAAAAAGACACCGCTTGGCTAAAGTCTCGGGGGGCTTGGCAAAAAGTTGAGCCGGTTTGCGATTCATCCGCGCTGAACTGCTCCTCCTGAAGGGTACAGTGGGCAGCCAAGCCCATTTGCTATTCGGAAAATCCTTAGTCTA
>JAKOPZ010000134.1 GCA_029778615.1 Chloroflexota bacterium
CTCAATTTCCAGGTCCGTGTCAAACTGCGCATGAGACAATTTTCCTCCCTTGCCATTTAGAACATTCAGACTAAAGGGGCGCAACACCTCTTGTTGCCCATGTATAGCCACGTCCTCATCAATCTGAATTTTGGCGTTGGCGCGGACTGCATGCGGCGGAACAACAACGCGGACATTGCAGCTTGGCGATACAAGTGTTCCACCATGCTCAACAGAAATATCTGCGGACGCTTTGCGCGCCGTGCCGGGTAGACAAGGACCTTGGATAGGCGTTGCCGTTGGTGTGGCAGTGCGTGTTTTTTTTGCTCGGCGGGTTTTGCGTGCCTGACGTGTTTTTTGGGCGCGCGCGGTTTGTTTAGGGGCGGGAACTTGTCTTGTTCGCGATGCAAGCTCTGTCACAGTCGGCGTCGCATCACCCGGGGCGGTTTCGGTGGCTGTTGGTGATTCTGACGGCGACACAATATCTGTTGCTGTGCGTGTGGGCGCCGGCGTCCTGGTTTTTTTTTGTTTCCGTGTCTTGTTTGGTTTGGGTGTTTTGGTGGCGTACGGCACTTGCATTGATACAGGTTGAGAGGAAGCGGATTCAATTCCTTGCGCCTCTGCATTGACGCTACGACTGGCGGTAAAAAAAATAGACAACAAAACGAAACCAACGATGAGTTGTGTCAAACGGGACGAATTGAAGCGAAGCATAGCCACACCTCCAAAAAAGCAAGTGCGTGCGTGCCTGAAATTCTCAAAAGAAAACTCGGCAACCGCACACCATTGCCGAGTTTAACAATTCCCGAAAACAAAGACACCTGTAGTTTTCTGTAGTTTTGGGTTAATGCCCTTGCGCCGAGTCTCGAACACGCATTGCTGCTTGCGTTCGCGACCGCACATCAAGTTTCAAAAAAATATTGCGAATGTGAAAATTCACGGTCTCTTCGGTAATAGTCAAGTCGCGCGCGATTTCCTTGTTCAGCTTGCCTTGTACAATCAACGCCAAGACCTCTCGTTCGCGGTCTGTCAAAACCTTTCGTTTGCCCGCACGATACTCTGCGCGTTGTTCTCGTACCAGGCGCATAATGGCATGAAGCATCTGCTCCGGCGCAAGGTCGCTTTGCTTGTCAGACTTGTTTGTGCCCAGGGTGCTTTGCCTTTTCCCCGCTGGATTGTGACGTCGCAAAATCAACCCCGCGCTAATTTGCCATTAGCGCGGGGTTGATTGTTATTTCTTGGTCCCCTCAAACCGGATGAAAAAGATTTGCGTCTGCTTGGTACTCTCGTCCTGCACCGGCAATATCATCAGCACCGTTTGTTTGCCGCTGCTGTCTTGTTTGCCATAGGCGCAAAAGCCGCCTGCCACGCCGCTGCTGCCCGAACCGACCTGACAGCCGCCCGTATCTTCTGAATTCCAACCCGCCGTTTTCATCTTGTCCGCTGTGTAAAAATCTGCCACTTGCTGCGGTGTGTCGTTCGTCTGATACGCGATGAAATTGAAACTCTCCAACTTTGTATCGCTGTTACTGTTTTGCGCGTTCGCCGCTTGAATGAATCCTTGAATCATCAAATTCACCAGCGGCGGAATATCAATGTTCGCTTTGGTCGCGTTGGGCGGCGCGGGCACATCGCTCCACAACTCGCTCACCGTGCCGCCTTTCGTGCCCATCACAGATTGCGCGAGACTACAACCCGAAATCACGAACGCGACGACGAGCAATAGACTCGCCAGTCCAAATTTGGTTTTCACTTTTGTTTACTCCTTTACCTGAATTTCCTTCTGCTTTGCCGGCACGCGATTGGAGCTTGCCAGCCGTTCCGAATGCGTCATCGAACCGCTTTGGATGTTATCTCCTTTCCATCCCACCTCCAGTTTAACTGTAGCATCAATGCCGAAATTTCCCAATTCTCCATTTTCGTTTGTCAAAAACACTTGTCGCAAAATCGAAAAATCGAATACACTTGACACCGGATACCGGATACCTGATACTTGCACTCTCATGTTACGTTGGCTCCAGAATTATCCGCATTTCCTTGAAATCATGTACGACGCGACACACAACGCGCTCGCGCCGTTTCAGCGCTGGTTAAAACCGCGCGGCAGTGTAGAGAAAACGTTTATCGTCGCGGAAGAAATTACCAAGGGCGCGCTGTTCAATTGCCAAATGTGCGGACAGTGCGTGCTGCATTCGACGGGCATGACGTGCCCGATGAATTGTCCCAAAAATTTAAGGAACGGTCCGTGCGGCGGCGTGCGCGCGAACGGGCACTGCGAAATCATTCCCGAAATGCGCTGCGTGTGGGTGCAAGCGTGGGAGCGTTCGCGCGCGATGCCCGAATATGGCAATGAAATTTTGAACGTCCTGCCGCCGGTGAATCGCCGTTTGCAAAATACGTCAGCATGGATAAACGAATTCACCGGCATCGCGCAAAAAAATCCGGCGGGCTGGATCGGCGTGAATGAAATACTAATGCGCGACGCGAATGTCATTTCGAGCGGAGCGAGAAATCTCGCGGCTGACAATGCAGATTTCTCGCTCCGCTCGAAATGACACAACATTTTTTGTGCCCCCCCCCTCTTCCAATCTCGTCTCCGGTTCGCGTCTCGAACGCGTGTTGAAAGCCGGACGCTTTGCGGTGACGGCGGAATTGAATCCGCCGGACAGCGCCGACCCGCAAGCGGTGTATGACCGCGCGCTCGTGCTCGCAACGGTGTGCGATGCGATTAACGCGACGGACGCGTCGGGCGCGCATTGTCACATGTCGAGCGTGAGCATGTGCGCGTTATTGACGCGCGCGGGGTACGAACCGATTTATCAAATTTCGTGCCGCGACAGAAATCGCATTGCGATTCAAGGCGATGTGTTGGGCGCGGCGGCGATGGGCGTGAAAAATGTTTTGTGTCTCACAGGCGACGGCGTGCAAGCGGGCGACCAACCCGAAGCGAAACCCGTTTTCGATTTGGATTCGCTCACGCTCTTGCGTACCGTCCGCATCATGCGCGACGCGGGACAATTTTTGAGCGGACGGAAATTGGATGTGCCGCCGCGTGTGTTCGTGGGCGCAGCAGAGAATCCGTTCGCGCCGCCGTTTGATTTTCGTCCGCTGCGTCTGCAAAAAAAATGGCAAGCCGGCGCGGAATTTATTCAAACACAGTATTGTTTTGACATTGCGCGGCTGCGCGAGTTTATGCAGCGCGTAGTAGATTTGGGCTTGCACGAAAAATTGTACATCCTCGTCGGCGTCGGTCCGCTGCGTTCCGCGCGCGTCGCGGAATGGATGCGGACCAATGTGCCCGGTGTGCACATTCCCGACACGATGGTGGAACGTTTGCGCGGCGCAGAAAACCAAGCGCGCGAAGGAAAAAAGTTGTGCATCGAATTGATTCAACAGGTGCGCGAAATTCCCGGCGTGCGCGGTGTGCACGTGATGGCGTATCGGCAAGAAGAATTGGTTGCCGAAATTATTGACGAAGCGGGTCTCTTGCCGCGCGTGACAGAAAAAGATTTGGCGCGGCGGTAACAGTTTGCCATTTCAAGCGGAGCGAGAAATCTAGATTTCTCACTGCGTTCGAAATGACACAACATTTATGAACCTCACCTCCCTCTCAAAATTTTTACGCTCGCCGCGTTTCCCCATTTTCATGATTGTGTTTGTGGATGTGTTGGGGCTCGGCATCACGATTCCGGTGCTTCCGTTGTTCGCCCAAAATCAATTGGGCGCGTCCGCCGCGCAGATTACTCTGCTCACTTCGATTTTTTTCGGCGCACAATTTATTGCGTCACCGTTTCTCGGGCGTCTTTCCGACCGCGTGGGCAGGCGCCCTGTCTTGATTGTTTCGCAAGCGGGGACCTTGACGGCGCTGTTGATGAACGGACTCGCGCCCGCGCTCCTTTTTTTGTACATCGCGCGCGTGATTGATGGATTGACGGGCGGCAACATTACGGTCGCGCAAGCGTACCTTGCAGATGTGACCGAAGAACACAACCGCACGCGCGGCTTGGGGCTCATCAGCGCGGCGTTCAGCGCGGGTTTTATTTTCGGTCCCGCGTTCGGCGGCATTCTCGCCGCGCAGTTCGGTCCGCGCGTGCCATTTTTCGCGGCGGCGGGCATGTCGCTCACGACGATTTTGCTTTCCACCTTTTTGCTGCCCGAATCGCTGACGCCCGAAAAGCGCAAGAGTGACCACGCCGCCGCGCAGTTGACGCCGCGCCGCAGTCAATGGGAATTGCTGCGCGTGCCTTCGGTGTTATTGATTCTGCTCGTGGGGCTGGGCACGCAGGTCAGTTTCTTTTCGTTTCAAACGACGTTCGTGTTGTGGGCAGAACATCTACTCTTTCCTACCGAATCGCAATCGTATGTTTCGCTCGCGGTCAGTTTGATTTTCACGCTCATTGGGATTACGGGCGTGATTACACAAATTTGGCTCGTCGGTCCGTTCGTGAAACGTTTTGGCGAATTGAATCTCGCGTTGGGCGGAAATTTTTCGCGCGCGATGGGGTACGGTCTGCTCGCGGCGTTCCCATTTCTGTTCACGGTGATTGCAACAATTCCGCTGCTCGCGATTGGCGCGGGCGTCGCGCTGCCTTCGATTGTGGCGTTGTTGACGTTTGCCGCGCCGCCGCACGCGCGCGGCGGCGTGCTCGGCTTGAATCAGTCCGCGAACGCGTTGGGCAGTGTTTTGGGTCCGCTCATTGCGGGATTCTTGTTTGATACCATTAACCCCAATGCGCCGATGATTGCGGCGAGCGTCATCATGTTTATCACCGTTTTGCTCGGGCTAAATTTGTATCGCTTTCCGCTCGAACGCGCCAAGCCGCCAAGGTAGCCGCGCCGAGTGTTGACACGCGCGCCCCCCGCGCTATAATTGCGCCCATTGCAGTACTGCCTTGTTGCCTTGAAACCCCCTATCTTGTGTTCTTCGCGTGTGGATTTCTTCTTGGAACGAGTGAATCCCGAAAAACCACCACCGCATGTTTCTGCATAAATAGTTTTTAGATTGGACTCGCGCGCGGGTCTAAAACCAAGACTCGCCCGTAGTATATCGTTGTGACATGTTCACCTCTGCGGTGAACATTGAACTTTTTCCTTTGGAGGAGGAGAAAATGTTCAAATTTACACGTGCATTGTGGGTTTTCGCCGCATTGATTGCGCTCGTCGCCGTCATCGCCTGCGCGCCCGCCGCACAACCGACTACCGCGCCGCCCACCGCGGCGGCGCAACCCACTACTGCGCCCGCGCAGCCCACCGCAGTCCCGCCAACCGCCGCGCCCGCGCCCACTCAAGCGCCCGCCGCAGGTGGCGCCAAAGACACGATCGTCTGGGTTAAAGACATTACTGACATCACCACGCTGGACCCCGCCGGTACGTACGAATTTAGCGGCTGGCTCGCAGTTCACAGCATCTATGACACGCTCGTCGTTTTCGAAGGCGCTGACCTGACCACGCTTAAACCGGGTCTCGCCGAGAAATGGGATATCAAAGATGCGGGCGACCACTGGGAGCTTGTCTTTACGCTCAAAGATGGTGTGAAATTCGCAAGTGGCAATCCGCTCACTTCAGCCGATGTGGTCTATTCGAATGTGCGCGCCATCAATCTCAATCAAGCCCCCGGCTTTTTGTGGACGGACACGGGCGGCTTGAAAGCGGACAGCATCACCGCACCCGATGCCAAGACGGTTGTGTTCAATATGCCCAAGACCGCGAGTCCTGTGGAATTTTTGAGCGTCCTCACCGCAGCCCCTCTTGGTATCGTGGATTCCGTCGAAGTGAAAAAACACGAAATGACGGTGGATGGCAAAAATGATTACGGCAACGGCTGGCTCAAAGACCATTCGGCGGGCAGTGGTCCGTACATGCTCGACCACTGGACCAAAGATGTCGAATGGCTTTTGAAAGCCAATCCGAACGCGGCAGTCCAACCCAAGTCGCCGCAGATTCTCGTCAAGAACGTTCAAGACCCCTCCGTTCAGCAATCGCTTCTCGAAAAGGGTGACGCCGACATCGCGTACGATTTGACGCCCGAACAAATCAAAGCGTTAGAGGGCAACAAAGACATCACCATTCGTAAAGAAGGCAATCTCAACATCTTTTACATGGGGATGAATGTCAACGTCAAGCCGCTCGATAATCCAAAGGTGCGCGAGGCGATTCGATACGCGATTGATTACGATGGAATTGCGAATGACTTGCTTTCGGGCAACGCCAAAGTATTGCAAACGATTATTCCCGATGGACTGGCAGGCGCAAACACCGACATCATTTTCAAACGCGATGTGGAGAAAGCCAAGGCACTGCTGAAAGAAGCCGGAGTGGATGGTTTTGAAATTGACCTCATGACCTACACCGGCAGCAACGGCATTGTGCAATGGAGTGACCTCGCCGCCAAACTGCAAGCCGACCTCGCTGAAATCGGAGTCAAGGTCAACGTCAAACAGCAGCCCTCTGCGGAACTGCTCAAGGTGTATCGCGCGTCCGAAGCGACGATTGTGGTATTGGCATGGGGTCCGGATTATCCCGACCCAAATACGAACGCCACACCGTTCGGCGATGCCAATGTCAAATCTATCGCCAAGCGCAACAACTGGCTCGACCAAAAAGCGGCGGACATGGTAGCGGCTGCAAAACTCGAAGCCGACCCTGCCAAACGCGTGGCGATGTATAAAGAAATCACCGATTACATCGCGCATAACGGACCGTATGCGGTAATGTTCCAACCGGTCACGCTCATCGCGCTGCGTTCGAACGTGCAAGGATTCACATGGAATCCCATGCTCTATTCGGACTTGTGGACATTGAGCAAATAAGCAAATGATGTAAAGGTCAAACGTAATGACGACGCGCGTATTGATGATACAATACGCGCGTCGTTCGATTTTTTTCCATCCTTCTTATGCCATACGACCCCACCCTCATTGAACAAAACAACGCGTCACGCGCGGGCATGCGCGCATTGTTTGAAAAATTGTCAGACGCGCACTATGCGATTCCACTCGACAACGATTGGACAATTGGCACAACGCTCGCGCATGTTGCCGTATTTGATTCGCGCGCGATTCAAATTTTGAATCGTTGGGAACGCGAAGGCGTCGCGCCGTCGCCGAATGATGTGGATGTCATCAACGCCGCGTTGATTCCCATTTTGCGCGCGCTGCCGCCTGCGTCCATCAAAACGCTCGTACTGGAATTGGCGGAAACGCTCGATGCGAAGCTCGCCGCGCTGCCGGATAATGTTCTCGAACAATTTGAAACCGTCGGCGGCAAACCATTCAATCTCTCGCGCGCAAAGCATCGCAACGAGCATATCGAACAAATTCTCACCGCGCTAAACAACCCATGAGTGATTCCAAAACAATTTGGCATACACGTCCCACATTGGAATTGATGCATTCCATTTCCGAAAATACGATGGCGGCACATCTCGGCATCGAGTTTTTGGAAATCGGCGACGATTTTATTCGCGCACGAATGCCGGTAGATTCACGCACGGTGCAGCCCTTTGGCTTGCTGCACGGCGGCGCGTCTGCAACGCTCGCGGAAACGCTCGGTAGCATCGCGGGCGCGTTTTGTGTGGATATGGAAAAAAAATATGTCGTCGGTCTGGAAATCAATTGCAATCATGTGCGTTCCGCGCGCGAAGGATTCGTGTACGGCACGGCGCGTCCGATTCATCTTGGCGGTTCGACCCAAATTTGGGACATTCGTATTTTGGACGAACGCGATAAATTGGTGTGTATTTCGCGGTTGACACTAGCAGTGTTGGAACAAGTAAGTAGCATGTAGCATGTAGCAGGTAACACGCGAAATTTCCCTGCTACCTACTACCTGATACCTACCCTATGAATTTCTGGAATTACGTCGCGCGCCGACTCATCGGCATCATCGTCGTCTTGCTCGGCGTTTCACTCATCACGTTTTCGATTTCGCATCTCGTCCCTGCGGACCCCGTTGCCGCCGCGCTGGGCGAACGCGCGCGTGAAGAACAAATCGAGGCGTTCCGCAAAGCGTACGGGCTGGACCGTCCGGTGCCCGAACAATATCTTGTTTATATGCGCGGCTTGTTTCAAGGCAATCTCGGCAACAGTATTCGCACGCGGCGTCCCGTGACCCAAGACCTTCAAGAATTTTTTCCCGCGACCATCGAACTCTCTATCGCCGCGCTCTTGATTGCGATTGTGTTGGGTGTTCCCGCAGGCATTTGGTCGGCAGTCTATCGCAATCGTTTGCCTGACCATTTGGTGCGAATTTTTTCGCTCGTCGGCGGTTCACTGCCGATTTTTTGGCTGGCGTTGTTGATGATTGGTTTATTTTATGACCGGCTCGATTGGCTGCCTGCGGGTGGGCGCATTGACCAATTTACGCCGCCGCCGCAAACCATCACGGGACTGTACACGGTGGACAGTTTTCTCACGGGCAATATGCCCGCGCTGCAAAGCAGTCTGCATCATTTGATTCTGCCCGCGTTTGTGCTCGGTTATTTTTCGACGGCGGTGATTGCGCGCATGATGCGTTCTTCGATGCTCGAAGTGTTGAATCAAGATTATTTGCGTACCGCGCGCGCCAAAGGATTAAAAGAGCGCACGGTGATTTTGCGACATGGTTTTCGCAACGCGTTAATTCCCACGCTCACTATTATCGGCATCACATTTGGCAGTTTGCTTTCGGGCGCGGTATTGACCGAAACAATTTTCAGCTGGCCCGGACTCGGACGGTACGCGACGGCGGCAGCCATCGGTCTCGATTTTCCCGCCGTGATGGGGGTTACGCTTGTCGCTGGTATCATTTTTCCATTGTCGAATCTCTTTGTAGATTTGAGTTACGCGTGGCTGGACCCGCGCATACGGCATGGCTGAACTCTCGCAAACCTCGTCCGTCCCAATCGCGCTGCGTGATGAAATCAAGCGCAAGCGTTGGCGCGCCCCCGCATTGTTTCGCAGTCCCCTCACGGTCGCGGGATTCCTGATTGTCGGAATCTTTTTGTTCGCCGCTATCGCCGCTCCGCTCGTCGCGCCCTTTGACCCCAACAAACAACAACTCTCGGCGCGTCTCAAGCCGCCGACATCGGAACATTTATTGGGCACAGACGCGTTGGGGCGCGATGTCCTTTCGCGCATTGTGTGGGGCGCACGCGTTTCACTCACCATCGGTCTCGTCGTCGTCATCAGCGCGTCCATCGTCGGCACTCTTGTCGGTTTAATCGCCGGATATGTTGATGGATTTGTGGATGATGCCTTGATGCGGCTCACCGATATTTTTTTCGCCTTCCCTTCACTCATTCTCGCAATGGCAATTGCTGCGGCTCTGGGTCCGAGTCTGACAACGGCAATGATTGCGATTGCGGTGGTGACGTGGCCCGTCTATGCGCGTTTGGTGCGTGGGCAAGTGTTGTCTTTACGCAAACGCGAATTCGTCGAAGCGGCAGAAAGTGTTGGCGCGAGCGGCGCGCGCATCATTCGCAAACATCTTTTGCCCAATTCACTTTCGCCGCTGCTCGTACAAGCGAGTTTCGATATGGGCGGCGCGATTTTGATTGCGGCAGGTTTGAGTTTCATTGGGTTCGGCGCGCAGCCGCCGCTGGCGGAATGGGGCGTGATGATTAGCGAAGGGCGCAAGTATGTTTCGACCCATCCGTGGCTGCCGTTATTCCCCGGACTCGCAATTTTGTTCACCGTCGCCGCGTTCAATCTCATTGGCGATGGATTGCGCGACGCATTGGACCCGCGTCTGCGCGGCAACCTGTAGAAAATTTTTCGCGGCGCGCGTTCTACCAAACGCGCGCTTTTTTGTGTGCGCGGCGCGTTCGCTTGATACGGCATGTATAAATACATGCGGTGTTATAATTGACTCTGCCGCGCTCTGAAATGATTTTTTTGCGCGCGCAAATTCTCTCACAAGGCAGTGAGTTTTATGAATCCTCCCGATTACATTCAACATCCAAAACTTTTGAACTGGGTCAGCGAAATGATTGACCTGTGTGAGCCGCAAGAGGTGCATTGGTGCGACGGCTCGGAGCGCGAGTACGAGTATTTGTGCGAGCACATGGTCAAGTCGGGCACGTTCATCCGACTGAATCCCGAAAAACGTCCCAACAGTTTTCTCGCGCGTTCCGACCCCAGCGATGTTGCGCGCGTCGAAGACCGCACCTTTATTTGCAGTCAAAGCCGCACCGACGCGGGCCCCACCAACAATTGGGTCAATCCGAAAGAAATGAAAGAGACCCTGCGCGGTTTGTTCGCGGGCTGTATGCGCGGGCGCACGATGTATGTCATTCCGTTCAGCATGGGTCCGCTCGGTTCTTCCATCGCCCATATCGGCGTGGAACTTTCCGATTCGCCGTATGTGGCGGCGAGTATGCGAATTATGACGCGCATGGGACGCGCCGTGTATGATATTTTGGGCGAGAACGGCGATTTTATTCCGTGTATGCACAGCGTGGGAATGCCGCTCGAACCGGGGCAGGCGGATGTGCCGTGGCCCTGCAATGCGACGACGAAATACATTGTCCATTTTCCCGAAGAGCGTTCGATTTGGTCCTACGGCAGCGGCTATGGCGGCAACGCGCTGTTGGGCAAAAAATGTTTCGCCTTACGCATCGCGTCTGTTCTCGCGCGCGATGAAGGTTGGCTCGCCGAGCACATGTTGATTCTCGGCGTGACCAATCCGCAAGGACAAAAAACATACGTCGCCGCCGCGTTCCCGTCCGCGTGCGGCAAAACGAATTTCGCCATGTTGATTCCGCCGCCCGTTTTGCAAGAGCAAGGTTGGCGCGTGACGACGGTGGGCGATGATATCGCGTGGATTAAACCGGGCACCGATGGAAAACTGTATGCCATCAATCCCGAAGCGGGCATGTTCGGCGTCGCGCCCGGCACGTCGTACGCGTCCAATCCGAACGCGATGGATACGATTCGCGCCAATACCATTTTTACCAATGTCGCGCTCACGGACGATGGTGATGTGTGGTGGGAAGGAATGACGGCGGACCCGCCCGCGCATGTGACGGATTGGCGCGGCAATGATTGGACGCCCGAATCCAAAACGCCCGCCGCGCATCCGAACGCGCGTTTTACCGCGCCGCTCAGTCAATGCCCTTCGATTGATTCCGAAGCAGAAAATCCGCAAGGCGTGAAAATTTCCGCATTCATTTTCGGTGGACGGCGTTCGAGTGTGGTGCCGCTCGTGTATCAAGCGTTCAACTGGAATTATGGTGTCTACGCCGCCGCGACAATGGCTTCGGAAATGACCGCCGCCGCGACAGGCAAAATCGGCGAAGTGCGCCGCGACCCGTTCGCCATGCTGCCCTTTGCGGGGTATCACATGGGCGATTACTTTACGCATTGGCTCGACTTTGGACGCAAGCTCGCCGACCCGCCGCGCATCTTTAACGTGAATTGGTTTCGCAAAGATGAGCATGGACATTTTCTCTGGCCCGGCTTTGGCGAAAACATGCGTATCTTGAAATGGATTGTCGAACGCGCGCGCGGGCGTTCCGTGAGCATCGAAAGTCCCATTGGCTGGATGCCGCGTTATGATGATTTGGATTGGCGCGGCTTGGAAAGTTTTTCGCGCGACGATTTTCGCAAACTCATGTCCGTTGACCGCGACGCGTGGCAGCAAGAACTGCTCGCGCACGAAGAACTCTTTATAAAGTTGTACGACCGCCTCCCCAAAGAATTATTGTTTATTCGCGAATTGACCTTGTCCGCGTTGTGGCGCTCGCCCGAACACTGGGGACTGGCGCCGGAGGAAATCTGAGGTTCACGCGCCGCGAACGCGTAACCGCTTGGGCGCCGATTCGCGCGCGAGACATCGCGGCGAGCACCGCCTGCAAAAAGACGCGGCGTTGAATCCGTAAACGCGTCCACAAGACAAAAAAAACCGCACGTGAATTGCCGCGTGCGGTTTTTTCTATTCTCCGCGTGTTCCACAAGCAATGTCCCCAACATGGTCGAGGCGAAATCGCGGCAGCCACAACGCAAGACCACCTTTGCAGACTGCGTAACGTCCGCAGGAACGTTTCGTGACTTGGTTGCCGCGAATTCCATTCGCCATCAAACAAAAAAGGGCTTGACTTGCGCAATAATTGTGCTATTATTGTTGTAATGACATCTGACAACATAATGAGACCCCAATGATACGCTCCGCCCGCCACTCCCGAAAAACCCTCACCGATGCCGTGCAAGAAGAATTACGGCAAGCAATTTTTAGCGGTACCTACACGCCCGGCAGCCAACTGCCGACGGAGGCAGAGTTGGGGGTCATGCTTGGCGCGTCGCGAACCGTCGTGCGCGAAGCGCTCCGCATTCTCGAAGAAGATGGCTTGATTTTTCGGCGGCACGGTGTTGGCACATTTGTGCGCGAACATCAAATCCTCAAAAACCTCAATATCAATTACGGCATTACCGAGATGATTCAGTTGGCGGGGTTGGAACCGGGCACGAAACATGTGGCGGTGAACCAGACCCCCGCAGACGGTGAAATTGCCGAGCAACTTCAAGTGCCGCTCGAAACGCCCATTATTCAAATTGAACGCGTGCGTACCGCCGACGGAAAACCGGTGGTGTATTCGCTCGACGCGTTTGCCGAAACTCTGCTGCGCGGCGCGACGTTCGACCCGAACCAATTGCTTTCCGAATCGGTCTATAAAATTCTCGAAACTCAATTTGGGCACACCATCGAATATGGCGTTGCGCGCATTCTCCCCGCGCGCGCACCCGCCGCTATAGCCAAACACCTTGACTTGGAACCCGATGCGATGGTCCTCTATCTCGTTCAAACTGATTATTCTGCGCTGGACGAACCCCTACTTTACTCGCGCGAATATCATTTGCCCGATGCTTTTGATTTCATGATTTGGCGGCGCGGTCCCAACAAACTCGGTTCGCTCATTCCGACCAACAAATAATTTCACATCTCGCTCACGCCATCTTGTTTGCGCAATGCTTCCCCGCGTCACATTCAGCACGCTGGCATGTCCGCATTGGTCTATCGAAACCATCGTCGCCAACGCGCGCGCGATGGGCTATGACGGCATTGAATGGCGCGGCGGCGCCGACGGGCACATCAATCCCAACGCGACGCGCGACGAACGCAAAATGCTGCGCGAACGAATGCGCGACGCGAATTTGTTTTCGCTCGCGGTGACGAGCTATACAAATTTCGTTTCCGACGACGCCAACACGCGTGCGGCGCATGTGGACGATTTAAAAAAATATCTCGACCTCGCTGCCGACCTCGACGCAAAATTCGTGCGCGTCTTTCTCGGCGAACTCGCGCCGCATCAAACGCGCGCCGAAATGTATCCGCGCATCGTCGAAGCGTTACAGCAAGGTATGGAACACACGCGCCAAGTCGGTGTCGGCATTGCCGTCGAACATCACGACGATTTTGTGCAGACCGCCGCGCTCGTACCGATTCTGGATGCGCTCACGGATGTTTATATTGGCGCGGTGTGGGACATTGCGAACGCGCACCGCGCGAACGAAAGCGCGCCAGACGGCATCCGCAATTTGGGCGAACGGATTTCGTACGTGCAAATCAAAGATGGAATCGGACGCGGCACAGCATGGCGTTTGACGAATGTGGGGGAAGGAGATGTCGAGTTACGCCAAGCCATCGAATTGCTCCACGCGCAAAACTATCGCGGCGCGTTCAGCGTCGAATGGGAATATGCATGGCATCCCGAACTCGCGCCGCCCGAACGCGCGCTGCCGCACGCTCTCGAACACCTACGCGCGTGGCTGCAACAAACGTGGAGTTGACTGCGAATGAAATTTGGATTCATCCCCACCGAAGGCGGACAATTTTTTCAACAAGCATTGACCGAAGCCATTCTCGGCGAAGAGCTCGGTTTCGATTCTGTGTGGCTCGAAGAACATCACAGCATCCGCAATCACTATTGGGCGTCGCCGTTGATGGCGCTCGCGGGCATTGCGGCGCGCACCTCGCGCATCGAGCTCGGCACCGATATTGTGGTGATGCCGTTTTATCATCCCGTGCGGCTCGCCGAAGATGTGACGATGCTCGACGTCATGTCCAACGGACGCGTCATTTTTGGCGGCGCCATCGGTTATCGTCCGCCCGAATTTGATTTGTACGGCATTTCGATTGACGAACGCGGCGGACGCTATGTGGAAATGTTAAAAATCATGCGCGCGCTGTGGACGCAAGAACAAGTGGAATTTCACGGCAAATTTTTCAACGTCGTCGGCAGCATCGAACCGAAACCGCTGCGCGTGCCGCCCATTTGGCTCGGCGGCTGGGGCGAACTCTCGTTGAAACGCGCGGCAGCGCTCGGCGACGCGTGGGTGCCGGGTCCGACCGCGAATTTGGAAAAATTGCTGCACGCGCAAAAACAGTACCGCGAAAATTTGCGCGCGCTCGGAAAAAATCCGACAGAGTATCCGACGCCGCTCACGCGCGAAGTGGTCATTGCCGAAACCACCGAACGCGCGTGGGAACTCGCGGAAAAACATCTGCTCATCAATTATCGCGACGAGTACGGCGGCGGCGTGTGGAAACATCCGCTCATCGGTTCCAGTGACGCGACGCCTGTGAATCAACTCGACGCGCTGGCGAATGACCGTTTCCTCGTCGGCAATCCCGACCAGGTGGTTATTCAACTCAAACGTTTTCAAGAAACATTCGGCGTGGACCATCTCATTTGTCGTTTGTATTTTCCCGGAATGCCGCACGACCACATCATGAACGAACTGCGCTTGATTGCAAAACAAGTGATGCCGGCGTTTCGGTGAGCGGTGAGCAGAAAGCAGTAATCCGTAAGCGGTGAGCAAGTAATCGGTTTGTGCATTGTGCATTAGGCATTGAGCATTGTCCATTGTCCATTGTCCATTATGAACGTCTCTTTTGATTTTCAACTCTCGCCTTTCACCGGCTGGACACGCGCGCATTGGGAATACATGCTCGCGCGCGCGACGTACGGCTATGTGCGCGCGGCAGAGAAAAATGGTTCAATGGCGCGCGCATTGTATCCCAACGACCGCCGCGATTTGCCCGACGCGGTGGACGCGTTGGAATCGTTCGCGCGTATCGCGTCGGTGTGGGGCGCGTGGTTGAGCAATCCGAAAAATTCGGCGACGTTGACGTTTGAACATCGCGCGTTGAACCTCGAAGAAATTTTGTATCGCGCGCTGCTCGAAGGCACGGACGAAAAAAATCCGCGCACGTATTGGGGCAAAATGCGCGGCATGGACCAACGCATCGTCGAAGCGGCGGACATGGCGCTCGCGGTGTGGTTCTCGCGCGAGCGCGTCTTCCAGCGCATGAACGAACGCGAACGCGCGCAAATCATCGCGTGGCTCGCGCAAGTGGACGGACAGGACACGTATTACGACAATTGGGTTTTGTTTCCCGCCGTCGCGCAAGCGGTGCGGTTACAGCTCGGCTATCCGGTGGACGAACGCGAACTCGACGCGCGGCTCGAACAAACGGCAGCGTTTTATCGCGGCGATGGTTGGTACGTGGATGGAACGGGCGCGGAATACGAATTGTACAACGCGTGGATGTTCGGCTGGCATTATGTGTTGTGGGCGCACATTGACGGCGCGCGTCGTCCCGCCCATCGCGATGTGGTGCTCGAGCGCGCGCGTTTGTTTTTGAACGGCTTGCAATATTTTTTTGGCGCGAACGGCGCGTATCCCGCGTGGGGTCGCAGCATCGTGTATCGCTTTGCGGCGATTGCGTGTTTCGCCACAGGGTATCTGATGAACATTGCGCCCATGTCGCCCGGCGCGCTGCGGCGTCTTGCGAGCGGCAACTTGAAATATTTTTATGATAACGAATGTTTTGACCCGCACGAACATTTTTTGCGGCAAGGCTTTCACGGCGATTTTCCGCCCGCCGCCGAAGCGTACATTTCGCCAGGCTCGCCGTCGTGGGCATGTCACGGATTGTTTGCGTTGGCATTCGATTCCGACGACGCGTTTTGGATCGAACGCGAAGAACCGCTGCCGGTCGAACGCGATGATTTTGAAATCGCTTTAGCGACGCCCGGATTTGTTTTAAGCGGACGCCGCGAAACGGGACAGGTGATTTTGCTCAACGCGGGCAGCGGGCATCAACCCGAAAATCCGCGTCACAATTACATTCCCAAATACGGCAAGCTCGCGTACTCGACGCATTTTCCATTCAACGTCTTGCCCGCAGGGCACACGTACGCGCCCGACGCGATGGTATCGCTTACGAATGACGACGTTGAATTCGCGCATCGCTTCACCAATCGCGCGCACGGCGTGGGTCCGGGCGTAATGTGGAGTGAATTTTTTGAATATGTGGGCGGCGAACCGCAGTTGTTACGTATTGCCATTGTGATGTGGCGCGACGTACAACTGCGGTTCACTTTTGTACAGCCGACGCGGCGCGTGCGCGTGGTCGAAGCGCCGGGCGCGTTGGGCTGCAACGGCGCGGCGTGCGTGACGCGAAAATCGAATGCGCCAGAAGGTTGGGAATACGCGGAAGCGGAAGGACGCGCGCTCGCCATCCAACGTTTGTTTGGGTATGACGCGCAGCGCGCGAGCGAACCGTTCCGCGATTATTCCAACATCAATCTCGCGTATCCGTACGCCGAACAACCGCTCATCATGGAACGCGAAATGAGTTTGCGCGCGCGGTGTTTGGCGTCTGCTGTGCTTTTGCGTCCGCGCGCATTCGACCCCGCGCAAGAATTTGCCGACATCCGTGTGAACGCGACCGAACGCGGCGACTTTGAAATCGCACTGCCGAACGACGAACGCGCGTTTGTGTCGCTCGCGAATCAATTACCCAAAACTATCCGCGTCGGCGCAACCGAAATCATCGGCAAAGCGATTCGCTATGCGCGCGTCCAGCGCGGCGTGGTTACAGGCATTGGAATTTAGCGCGATGAATTTGAATTTGACCGTGCTCATGTATCACTATGTCCGCGATGCAGGCGACGCGGCGGAAGCGGGTTCAGGAATACGCGGCATGTCCAAACAGAAATTTTGTGCACAAGTGGACACAATCGCGCGAACGTACGAAATGGTTTCGTGGAAGGATGTGCGCGAGGCGGTGCTGGAAAAAAAACCGCTGCCCGAACGCGCGTGTTTACTCACGTTTGACGACGGCGTGTGCGACCACTATTGGAATGTGTTTCCCGAATTGGCGCGGCGCAAGCTTTCGGGACTCTTTTTTGCGCTCGCGCGCGCAGAGGACGCGAATTTGCCGCTGCCGTTCAAACTGCATTTTTTGATTGCGCGGCTCGGTTTGGAAAATTTGCGCGCGGAAATTTGGAATCGCTTGAATGAAGCGCAGCGCGCAATCTATCGCGACGCGGAAGCGCGGTACCGCTTGCGCGGGAAAGCAGAAACGGACGTGGTCAAAGGAATTTTTCAACGCGACCTCGCCGACGCGGTGAATCCGCTCTTGAGCGAACTAATTGCGCAGCACATCGGCTCGGAACAAGAATTGGCGCGGCAGTTATTTTTGAACGACGCGCAGATAAAAGAAATGCGCGCGGGCGGAATGCATTTTGGCGGACACAGCGCGACGCATCCGTGGTTCGATTTTATTTCGCCCGCCCAGCGCGCCGACGAAATTCGCGCGTCGCGCGAGGGGTTGACGCGTGTGGAACAGCCGCCGTTCGCGTTCGCGTATCCGTACGGCGGACTCGCAGACGACGCGCCGCAACTTTTTCAACAAAATCATTTTTGCGCCGCGTTCACCACGCGCGCAAGCGTCACACACGCCGACCCGTTTTACATCGGGCGATTCGACGGCGAAGAATGGCAATGACGGTAACGCGTTTCGGCATCGTCGGCTGCGGCAGCGCGGCGGTGCCCGTTTGTCAAGCGATTGCAAATTTGCCCGACACGACGCTCGCGCGTGTGCATGATGTCAATGTCGAACTCGCGCGTGATTTGAGCGAACGCTGCAACGTTCCGTACACGACTGACGTGAACGAACTGTTGAACGATTCGGACATTGACGCAGTGTATCTCGCGGTGCCGCATGATTTGTTGGCGGGATTGGCGCGCCAAGTTTTGCAAGCCAACAAACATGCGCTGGTCGAAAAACCGTTGGCGTTGACGCTGGATGAGATTGACGAATTGATTGCGCTCGCGGAAGAAAAACAGCGCGCGCTCGGCGTCTTTTACGAAATGCGCTACGCCGATAGTTTTCGGCAGGCGCGCGAATTGGTGCAGGCGAAGAGGTTGGGTGAAATTTTTGGCGTGAAAATGCAAACGCTGATTGATAAAAAATTGACGTATTGGAATGTCGGCTACAGCGGACGTTCGGCGAATCCGTGGCGCGGCGAAAAGAAACGCGCGGGCGGCGGGGTGACGTTGATGAACACGAGTCATCTGCTCGACGCGCTGTGGTACGTGACGAATTTGCAAGTCACGCGCGTCGCCGCCGAAAGCGGAACGTTGGTGGCGCACGTTGAAGTCGAAGATACACTCGCGGCGACGCTGCGCTTTCACAACGGCGCGCTTGGCAGTCTGTTTGCGGGCGCGCACATCGTCGGCGCCCACGCGGGCGAGGCGTTTGAAATTTATGGGACACACGGCACCTTGCGCGTCCCCGACCCGTACAGTGACGAGCCGCTCGAAATTTTTTTACGCACGCGTTGGAACGACATTCCCGCCGCCACATGGCACATGCTCCCGCGCGCCAGCGTGAATGTGTTTGAACGCGCCGTACAAGATTTCGCACGCGCCGTACAAAACAACGCGCGTGCGCCCATCAACGGAAACGATGCGCGGCGCGTCCTGCAAATTATTTTGGCAATGTATCGCGCGGCGGAAGAAAAGCGCGCGGTGAATTTGCAATGAAGGAGAAGCAACATGCGACAACTTGATTTGCGCGGCATTATCCCCGCGATTGTGACGCCGATGCTGCCCGATGGCACGTTCGACCGCGCGAGCATGAAGCGCTATATCGAATGGCTCGTCGCGCAAAAACCGATTGCGCTCGCGGTAAATGTGGACACGGGCGAAGGACCGCATTTGAGTTTCGACGAGCGCGGCGAAATTTTGAAAGCGGTCAAGGAATTTGTGAACGGACGCTGTTTGATGGTCGCGGGCATTGGCGGACCCGCAACGGCGATGGCGGTGGCGAATGCCAAACAAGCGCGCGACGCGGGCGCGGACGCGTTATTGATTTTTCCCATTCCCGCGTATCTCGGACAACCGTTGAACCCGGAAATCCCGTACCGTTATCACGCGGCGATTGCGGACGCGGCGGACTTGCCGTTGATTTTGTTTCAATTGCAGCCTGCGCTCGGCGGCTTGAATTACACCGCCGAAGTGATTCATCGCCTCATCGAAATTCCGCACGTCGTCGCCATCAAAGAAGCGAGTTTTGACGCGATGCGTCATGCGCAAATGCGCGTCATGCTCGACACGGCGAGTCGGCGCATCACGATGCTCACGGGGCAGGACAATTTTATTTACGAAAGTTTTCTGTTGGGCGCGGAAGGCGCGCTGTTGGGCTTTGCCACACTCGGCACGCGCGAACATGTCGAGATGCTCGACGCGATTCGCCGCTGTGATTTCGCCGCCGCGCAAACGCTGGGCAAACGCTTGCAAGCTTTGGCAGATGTGATTTTCGCGCCGCCCGTGAGCGATTATCGCGCGCGCACCAAAGAAGCGTTAAAGCTGATGGGCATTATCGAGCATACAGTGGTGCGTCCGCCGCTGTTGGATGTGGACGACGCCGAACGCGAGAACGTAAAACGCGCGCTCGAGCGCGCAGGCATGTTGTAGGCACACAATACACAAACGCGCAAGAAACGCGCGGGCGAATAAAAAAGAGGAGCTTGCGCTGTGGAAGGCAAATCAAGCTCCTCGACTACATCGGACAGTCTTGCAGAGGCAGAGGGCTTGGCGCGCCTTGCCGCTTGCAAAGCTGTGCGTGCTTGCGAATTATAACTCAACAAGTTGCGCGCGACCAGAGCTTGCAAATTATTCGTCCGCGCCCGAAAACGTCAAGGAGGCAATGCCGGAAGATTTGGCGTACCGTATTTCAACCATTCCAATTTGAACTCAAGGAGGAGAAATGAAATCGCGCATTTGGCTCAGTTTCGCCGCGTTGCTCATCGCATCATTCGTGTTGATTCAATGCGGCACACCCGCCACGCCGCCGCCGCCAGCGCCGCCCGTAATACAAACGGTGGTCGTACAGCAAACGGTTGTGAACACGGTCAAAGAAACCGTCGCCGTCCCGCAAACCGTTGCTGTCCCGCAAACCGTTGTGGCAGAAAAAACGGTTGTAGTGGAACCGACGAAAGCGCCGCCCTCGGGCGTAGTCAAAGTCTTGCTCATCGGCAAACCCGACGAAGACAGCATTGACCAAGTGACCGGCAAGCCGGTCCCGGGCGTCCAACAGCTCAAAAAGATGTTTGAAGAAAAATACCCCACGATTGACATGCAAATCATCAACATCCCGTGGGGCTCCGGCGCAACCGGCTATGGTCCCAAAACCGAAACGATGATTCAGGCGCAAGAGGCGTGCGTCTATCACATGCCCGGCGCGTTCGATTATGGTCGGCGCGGGTACCTGCAAAACCTCGACGATTTCATCAAGAACGACCCGGACTTTAAGAATGTGTGGGGCGACAATCTCGCCCAATGGCGCGGTTGGGGTCCCGGCAATCCTGACAATCAGTGGGGCTTGCCGTACTCGGGCGGCAATCGCGTGATTCATTACGACGCGAAATTGTTCGAAGATTGGGGCGTCGAACCGTTGAGTCTGCATCCGACGCTGCAAGAGATTGAAGAAAAAGCCGCCAAGATGACCGGCAAGAATCCCAAGACCGGCGAACAGAATTACGGATATTGGTATCAGGGCAAATACATCAACTGGCAATTCCAGGTCATCGCCCACGCGTTCGGCGCAACGTGGGGCAAAGTGAATGACGACGGCACGTGGACTATCAATTGGAATACGCCGGAATACTTGAAAGCGCTCGAGTGGCTCGTCAAGATGAACAAGTATGCGCCGCCCGGCGCGCTCGCCGCCGATGCGATGCCCGATGGCTTTCTCACTGACCAAAACGTCGTCGCCATCATTCCCGAAGGCGAAACCGGTTACTATTTGCAGCCGTTCGTTTCCACGCCGGGACTCGATAAACGCTTCCGTACCGTGTACAACATTCAAGGTCCGGATGGCAAAGGCGGTCTGTTCATCGCCGACCCCATTACAATGGCGGCGAGCTGCCCGAACAAAGATGCCGCGTGGGTCGTGATGAAATGGCTCGCGGGCAGTGTGGAATCGCAAAAATACAACTTTGATTCCGGCGGCAACTTGCCTGTGATTGACGCCAAGTTGACAATGGAGGCAATTCCCGAACTCGGCAAACTGACTGACGCACAGGCGATTCTCGACCAGAACGCGCACGCGGAAAAACGTTATCCGTGGGCATCTTCGCAGCCGCGCTTTTCACTGCAAACGGCAATCGAAGCCGCGCTCGCGGGAACGCTGACACCGCAGCAAGCTTTGGAGCAAGCGCAAAAAGAAACCGATGACTGGTTGAAACAACAACAGCAGGCGAGTCAATAACTCACCTTACGCAGTAGCTGTCATTTCGAGCCGTTCTTGCGAGAAATCTCAGTGGAAAACCGAGATTTCTCACAGAGTTTACCCCGAAGGATTGAGGGGTTCGAAATGACATGCGTAACATCAGTCAATAAGTTAGAGGCACAAGACCTGACAGGTTCTTGATGAACCTGTCAGGTCTCCCTAACGAAATGCGAAAACAACTCCGCGACAGTTTGATTTGGTACGCGCTCATTGCGCCGACCTTCATTCTCTTTGCGATTTTCGTCGCCTATCCGACCATCGAAACCTTTCGCCTGAGTTTGTACCGCGAAGTGGCGACGAAACAAGAATTCGTCGGACTCGCGCATTATGCGCGCTTGCTCGGCGACCAAATTTTTCGCAGCGCGCTCTTGAATACCGCGCTGCTCGGCGCCGCGTTCTTGCTGATTGTGATTCCATTGGGTTTGGTGCTCGCGTCGCTCTTGAACAATTTGAAATACGCGCCCAATTTTTTCAAAGTCGTCTATTTCTTGCCGCAGATTACTTCGTCCGTCGCGATTGCGCTCATCTTTGGCTATGTCTTTCAACCGAATTGGGGTTTGTTGAACAACGGACTGCGCGCGTTGGGTGTGGACCCGCTGCCGCTGTGGCTCGCCGACCCGAATTACAATCTCACCGGGTCGCGCGCGGCGGCGACAATTCTCGCGGTGTATGTGGCGCTCGGCTATTACATGCTCGTCACGCTCGCGGGGCTGCAAGCCATTCCGCAGGAACTGTACGATGCGGCGGTGGTGGACGGCGCGAATTTTTGGCAAGCGTGGTGGTACATTACCATTCCCAATTTGCGTCCCACCTTTGTTTTCTTGATTATCACGGGCTCGATTGAAGCGCTCTCGCGTTTTGGCGATTTGTACACGCTCGGCGGACCCGGCGGCTCGCCCGCGCGTTCTCTGCAAACGATTGTGATGTATTTGTACCAGACCGCCTTCGAGTCGAATGATTTCAATCTCGCTTCCGCGACGGCGGTACTTTTATTTCTCATCATGTTAGCTGTGACGATTTTCAATTTCCGCGCGCTGTTACAGCGCGAGTTCAGCCGCCGCGATTAAAACCTTATGAGCGACCTCACCCTTTCCAAAACCACCGCCGAACGCGCGACGCTTGCGAATTTTTTTCGCTCGCATCGTCGCAGCACGCAGTTCAAACAAATTGTGATTTTGTTGATTCTCGGCATCGGCGCGTTCTTGATGATTATGCCGTTCGAGTGGATGCTGGCAACGTCGTTTTCGCGTTCCGCCAATATCGCCATGCCGCGCGTCGTACGTTTTTTTCCCGCCGACCCGTCGCTGTTCAATTACCAAGTCGCTATCACCAATCTGCCGCTGCCGCGTTTGTATCTCAATTCGTTCATCGTCACTGCCGTCGCCACCGTCGGCTATTTATTTTTCAGCGCGCTGACGGGTTATGCGTTCGCCAAAGGACGCTTTGTCGGCAAAAGCATTTTGTTTCTCATTATTCTCATGACGTTGATGATTCCGTTCGAAGTGCGGATGATTCCGCTGTACTTTTTAATCAAAGAGATGGGCTTGCGAAACAATTTGCTCGCGCTGATTCTGCCGTTTCTCGCGGGTGGCTTTGGCGTGTTTCTCATGCGCCAATACATCAGCACCATTCCCGACGATTTGGTGGACGCGGCGCGCGTGGACGGCGCAAGTGAGTTTACGATTTTTTGGCGCGTTATCTTGCCATTGTGCGGTCCGCCGCTCGCCGCGCTGGCAGTGCTTTCCGCGTTGTGGCGCTGGAACGATTTGATTTGGCCCCTGCTCGCGATTTCTGACCGCAACATGTACACGGTAACGCTCGGACTCGCGGTGGCGGGACGCTCGCAAGGCACGTACACGGGTTCCGCGTTGGCGAACGCCGCGCTCGCCATCATTCCCATCACCATCGTTTATCTCTTGCTCCAACGCTACATCATCAGAGGCATCGCGATGACGGGGTTAAAAGGTTAACCACAAACCAATGAATCTTCCTTTCGATCCTTCTGCTCCCAATTTCAAAAACGCGATTCGCGCGATTCCCGGTTATCCGCCAAACGACGACGTGCCGATTCAAGCGATGGTGTTTGAATCCGACGCGTACGCGCATCTGCCCGCGCTGCTCACTCAAATCGGCGCGGCGCGCGAACATCCGCTCATCGTCGTCGCGGACGAATTGCCCATTCGCCGCGCGGGCGTCGAACTCAAACCCTTGCTCATTCATTTTCTTCAAGCTAACGGTTGGAATCCCGAACTCGTGGTGCTCACCCCGCAGCACGGCGAACCCCTGCACACCGATTGGTTTCAGGTACAGCGCGTGCAGCAACAACTCACGCGCGGGGCGGCGGTTGTCGCGGTGGGTTCAGGCACCGTCACGGATGTTTCCAAACACGCGTGCTTTTTGTACGAACTCGAATACGGCGCGCACATTCCATTCGTCGTCATGCCCACAGCCAACAGCGTGAGCGCGTATACGTCCAACACCGCGTCGGTTGAAGTGGGCGGCGTGAAAAAAACTCTGCCTTCGCGTTATCTCGACGTATTGGTGTGCGATGTGGAAACGCTCGCGAGCGCGCCGCGCACTGCCAGCGTGGCGGGCATCGGCGACATTCTCGTCGCGTTTGGCAGTTTCGCAGATTGGTTTCTCGCCGCGCGCGTGGGACACGATAAAAATTACAGTGACCTGCCGCGCACGCTCATCGGTCCGCTCGACGAAATTTTTCTCCACGAAGCGGTGGAACTGCGCGACGGAACGCCGCACGGCACCGCGCTCTTGGCAAAACTGCTCGCCCTCGAAGGACTGGCACAATCGCTCGCGCACACCAGCGCGCCGTTTTCGGGCTTTGAGCACACCATTTCGCATTTGCTCGATTTGCTTATCAAGCAAAACAAACAACCGCCGATTCTGCATGGGACGCAAGTGGTGCTGCTCACCATTTTGACCACGCTCGCGTACCAAGAGTTCATGGACGCATTCGTTCCCGCGCGCGTAAACCTCGACGCGTGTTTTCCCTCGCGCGCAGAGATGCAAGCGCGTATCGAAAAAACATTTTCCGCGCTCGACCCGTCGGGCGCGCTGGCGAACGAATTTTGGAACGAATATCAAAAGAAACTCGACACGTGGCACGCGCAGCGCGCAACGTTTGAAACCTTTTTGCGCGAGTGGGATTCGATTCGCGCGGAATTGCAAAGCATTGTGCGCCCGCCGCAAGAACTCGTCGCAATCTTGCAGCGCATGGGTTCGCCCACGCATTTCGAACAATTGCAACCGCCGCTGCCGGAAGACGAAATTCGTTTTGCGTTCGAGAACGCGTCGTTCTTTCGCAGTCGCTTTACGCTCGGCGACCTCTTTATTTTTTTGAATTGGGATATGGACCGCTTGTGGGCGCGCATTTGGGAAGCGAGCCGCGCCTTGGCGCATCTCCCCGCTTGATGGTTGTACAAATTTCACTTTTCAGGAGGCATCCTCAATGTCCAATTCGACGGGCAAACAGATTCGCTTGAATCGCTTGATTCAAACCGAAACAAACACGTGCATCATTTGCGCGATTGACCACGGCATGACCTCGCCGATTTTTCTGGATGGTTTGTACGACACGAAAACGCGCGTGCGCCAAGCGATTCAAGGCGGCGCGAATGTTTTGATGCTCGGACGCGGCGTGGTCAGAGATACGTGCGGCGCGTTTCAGCGCGACACCTCGCTCGCGTTGATGCTCACCGCGTCGGCGGCGGGCAAACCGTCGGGCGCGGTCGTCACGCCCATCGGTTCGGTGCAAGAAGCGTTGCAGCTCGCGGCGGACGCGGTGGTAGTGTACGTCGCGCTCGCGGGCGAGAACGAACCCGAAATGATTCAATATCTTTCCGCCATCGGCGCGGCGTGTGAAGCGAACGGGATGCCCTTTATCGCGGAAGCGGAATATCCCAACGCGTATCAAAGTTTGAATGCGATGGGCGAAACGTACGGTGCGGAATATCTCAAGCGCAATGCGCGCTTGTGCGCGGAGATGGGCGCGGACATTGTCAAAGTGAATTGGTCGGGCGACCAAAAATCGTTTGGCGAAATCGTGCGCGCGTGCGCGCGTCCCGTCGTCCTCGCGGGCGGTTCGCTCATCAGCGACCAAGAATTGTTGACGCGTATGCAAATGGCGCGCGATGTCGGCGCGGTCGGCTGCTCCGTCGGACGCAACATTTTTCAGCACACGCATCCCGAAGCGATTACGCGCGCGATTTGTCGCGTGTTCCGCGACCGCTGGTCGGCGCGCGACGCGGAACAAGAATTGATGGACGCGGTGAATGGAAACGCCAAGACGTTCGCGGCGGCGTAGGGAATCGGTTGTTCCCGCGTTGCTTTTTTGACTTGAGAGGGAGCCGAAAATGTTTAGCGCCGCGGCATCATGCATCCGGCAGTGTCAAGTGATGTGACCCATCGCACAAGGCAACTGCAAAGTCGCGCCAATTGTCATTTCGAGCGGATGCGAGAAATCTCAACCTTTCGTGACAAACGAGATTTCTCACAGAGTTTACCCCGAAGGATTGAGGGGTTCGAAATGACATATCCTTGTCAAGGGACTTTGCAGTCGCCTTAACCCATCGCAAGACAAAGCCGCCGGGGGACACGCGCAGGACAATCTGCCCTGCGCGTTTTTTTTTGAATCGAAACCCTTTGGCTGTTTTCTGCTACAATTGGTTCGTATGAACCCTCCACAAGGTTCACCGAAATTCATTCTCGCGATTGACCTTGGCACGTCCGCGCTCAAGGTCGCGCTCGTGACCACTGACGGCGAAATTCGCGCGTGCGAGCAAGCCGCGCAAAGTGTGACGCTCTTGCCCAACGGCGGCGCGGAACAAAAACCCGACGATTGGTGGCAAGCAATTGTGCAGACCGCGCAGCGCGTGTTGTCGCAACAGGTCGCGCCGGTGGATGACATTATCGCCATCGCTTGCACGACGCAGTGGTCAGGCACCGTTGCGGTGGACCGCGCGGGCAATCCGTTACACAACGCGATTATTTGGATGGACGCGCGCGGCGCGCCGTACATCCAACGCGTAACAGGCGGCGGCATCGCAATCGAAGGATACGGCATCACGAAATTGGTGCCGTGGCTTCGCAAGACGGGCGGCATTCCGGGACACGCGGGTAAAGATTCCATCGCGCACATTCTTTGGCTCAAACACGAACGCCCGGACATTTACCGCGCGACGCACAAATTTCTCGAACCGAAAGATTATTTGAACTTGCGCTTGACGGGCAAGTTTGCCGCCGGGTACGATTCGATTATTTTGCATTGGGTGACCGACAATCGCCGCATCGCACACGTCGAGTATGACGCGCAGTTATTGAAACTTGTCGGCGTGCCGCGCGACAAACTCCCCGACTTGAAACCTGCCGCGTCCGTGTTGGGAACGCTTGCGCCCGAAATGGCGCGCGAGTTCGGTTTGCGCGAGGATGTGCGCGTGGTGATGGGCACGCCCGATGTCCAATCGGCGGCGCTGGGTTCGGGCGCGGTGCGCGATTTTGACGCGCATTTGTACGTCGGCACGTCGGCATGGCTTTGCTGTCATGTCCCGTTCAAAAAAACAGATTTGACGCACAACATGGCGTCGCTGCCCTCCGCGCTGCCAAATCGTTACTTGCTCACGAACGAACAAGAAAGCGCGGGCGCGTGTCTCACCTATTTACGCGACAATTTATTTTTTCCCGACGACGCGCTCGCGACACCACAACCCGCACACGCATATCGCGCGTTCGATGCGTTGGCGGCGAACGTTCCAGCAGGTAGTGACAAATTGATTTTTACACCGTGGCTGTACGGCGAACGCACGCCGGTTGAAGACCATCGCGTGCGCGGCGGTTTTTTCAATCAATCTCTGCAAACGACGCGCGCGCATTTGGTGCGCGCGGTGATGGAAGGGGTCGCCTATAACGCGCGTTGGCTGTGCGACGCGGTAGAACAATTTTGCGGACGCCCGCCGGACGCGTTAAATTTTATCGGCGGCGGCGCGAACTCGGATGTATGGAGTCAGATTTTCGCCGATGTGTTGAATCGTCCCATTCATCAAGTGCGCGACCCCGTGCAGGCGAATGTGCGCGGTGTGGCGCTGCTCGCGTCGGTCGCGCTCGGCGTGATGCCTGCCGCCGAAATTCCCGCGCACGTCGCGATTGCCAAGCGCTTTGCGCCCAATCCGGAAACGCGCCGCGTGTACGATGAACTCTTTGCGGAATTTAAAAACTTGTACCGGGCGAACAAAAAAATTTATGCGCGTCTGAATCGCGGAATGCAATGAGATGGAGCGCTTGAAACAGCTGCGCGCAATTCTTTTTCTGCCGGTGATGGTCACACTCATCATTCCCGCGCTGCTGGTCGCGGGCGGTGGAATGAATATGGGATTTGGACTGCCCGCGCCGTCGCTGTGGCTGGAGCTGGGCGCGGGTCTCGTGTTCTTTGCTTTGGGCGTTTTGCTGGTCGTCAAAACGATTTCGTTGTTTGCGCGATTTGGACACGGCACACTCGCGCCGTGGGACCCGACACAGCGGCTCGTCGTGCGCGGCGTGTACCGTCACGTGCGCAATCCAATGATTAGCGGCGTGTTTTGCATCTTGCTCGGCGAGACACTCCTGCTCGGTTCGACCTGGCTGCTCGCGTGGCTGCTCTTTTTTGTCGCCGCGAATTGGATTTACATTCCACGCGTCGAAGAAGCGTCCATGCAGGCAAGATTCGGCGCCGAGTATTCGCGTTATCGAGAAAATGTGCCGCGTTGGATTCCGCGATGGCGCGCGTGGGAACCGCGCGATTGAGAGGGGGTGATGAGCGTGGTAGATTTTTTGATGCGCGCGTTGAATCGCGTGCCTCCGCGCGTACTGCAAGCGGCGGAAAAAACGTTGAAAGCGGTGCCGGGGATGGACGCGCGGATGGAACGCGAATACGCGCACATGCTGCGCGAGTTGGAACCCGCGCTCAAGCCGTACGCGCACGCATTTGCCGCGTACGCGCAGCTGCCGCCAACGGGAATGGACCGCGCGTTGATTCTGGACGAGATGGAACAGTTGAACGCGCGCGAACGCGCCAAGTGGCAAGATGGTTTTGTTTCGGGCGCGGTGTATCACGGCGACGCGGCGCACATTGACTTTCTCAATCGAGTGTACGCGCTCAATTCGCAAAGCAATCCGCTGCATGCGGATGTGTTCCCTTCGACGACCAAGTACGAAGCAGAAATCGTCGCCATGACCGCGCACTTGCTCGGCGCGCAAGCATCCGACGAAATCGTCGGCACCGTTTCCTCCGGCGGCACCGAAAGTATTTTGCTCGCGATGAAAACGTACCGCGATGCGGCGCGCGAACAAAAAGGTATCACTGCGCCCGAAATTATCGCGCCCGTCACCGCGCACGCGGCGTTCGACAAAGCCGCGCAGTATTTCAATCTCAAGCGCGTGCACATTCCGATTCGTGACGATATGCGCGCGGATGTCGACGCGGCGCGGCGCGCCATCACTCGCAACACCATCGCCATCGTCGGCAGCGCGCCGCAGTTTCCACACGGCGTCGTTGACCCGATTCAAGAATTGTCCGAGCTGGCGCGCGAACACGACATCGGTTTTCACACCGACGCGTGTCTGGGCGGATTCGTTTTGCCGTTCGCGGAAAAATTGGGCTATCCCGTGCCGCCGTTCGATTTTCGATTGCCCGGCGTCACGTCCATGTCGGCAGACACGCACAAGTACGGCTATGCGGCAAAAGGCACGTCGGTGGTGCTCTATCGCGGACGCGCGTTGCGGCATTATCAATACTATACTGCGACGGATTGGAGCGGCGGTTTGTATTTTTCGCCGACGTTCGCGGGCAGTCGTCCCGGCGCGCTGAGCGCGGCGGCGTGGGCGGCAATGGTCTCTATCGGCGAAGCGGGTTATCTGGAGGCGACGCGGCAAATTTTAGAGACCGCGACGAAAATCAAAAAAAGCATCCGCGAAATTTCCGCACTCCGAATTTTGGGCGAGCCGCTGTGGGTGATTTCATTCACCTCCGACACATTGAACATTTATCAAGTGTTGGAGCAGATGACCAAACGCGGTTGGAGTTTGAACGGCTTGCACAAGCCGTCTGCCATTCATATCGCGCTGACGCTGCGCCACACGTCACCGGGCATCGCCGAACGCTTTGCAAACGATTTGCGCGACGCCGTGACGTACGTCCAAGCCCATCCTCAAGACAAAGGCGCAATGGCGCCCGTGTACGGACTCGCCGCGAATTTGCCATTGCGCGGCGTGGTCAGTGATTTGCTGAAACGCTATATGGATGTGTTGTATCAAGTGGACTAGTCGTTTCAACTTGCGAAAATTCAGAGACTAGAGACTAGAGACTGGAGACCAAGCTCCAGTCTCTAGTCTCCAATCTCCAATCTCTCACATGAAATTCCAAACCCAAGGTGTTCACCACATCACGCTCGTTGGTTCGAATCGCCAAGCGACGATTGATTTTTATCAAGGCGTTCTCGGCATGCCGCTCGTTTTTGAACAGCCGAACCTCGACGTGCCGGAAGAAAATCATTTGTACTTTGACCCCGGCGATGGGCGACTGCTTACGTTTTTTGTGCGTCCCTCGCGCGTGAATGACCCGACGCCGAATCCCGAAGGCATCGGCAATTTGCATCATCTCGCGTTCATGGTTTCGCGCGCGACCTACACGCAAATCGCGGAACGGCTCAACGCGCTCGGCATAAAAAACACCGGCAACATTGACCGGGGATTTATGGATTCGATTTATTTCCGCGACCCGAACGGGCAGCTCCTCGAAATGGCGTGCTACAAATTTGTCCCGCCCGAAGGGTACACGCACGCGGACGTGCTGCATCAAGCGCATCTCATCCGCGTCGCGGCAGGCGATTACGCCATCGCGGATAAACACATCGCGGACGCGTTGATTGAATTGAGCGCCAAGAGAAATGCGAGTTTGGTGTAGATGCAGAACTCGAGTGAATCCAACCTCACCGACGCGGTGATTGAGACCTTTGCAAAAACCGAAAACGCGCGTCTGCAAGAAATCATGACCGCGCTCGTAAAACATCTTCACGCGTTCGTGCGCGAGGTGAACCTCACCCAAGACGAATGGTTCGCGGGCATTCAATTTCTCACCGCGACGGGAAAGATGTGCGATGAACGCCGTCAAGAATTTATTTTGTTATCGGACACGCTTGGCGTTTCCACCTTGAAAGACTTAATCAACAACCGCAAACCCGAAGGTCTGACCGAGTGGAATATCCTCGGGCCCTTTTACCGCGCGGGCGCGCCCGAAATGGCGCTCGGTGAGAATATCGCGCAAAATGAAACGGGCGAACCGTTGCTCGTTTCGGGACGGGTGCTTGCGCCAAACGGTTCGCCAATTGCCAACGCGCTGCTCGACGTATGGCAGTCCGACGCGGAAGGATTTTACGATTTGCAAAAGATGGACGCGTCACACATGGATTTGCGCGGACGTTTTCACACAAATGAAAACGGCGAATATTTTTTCCGCACCATCAAGCCATCGTACTATCCGATTCCCGACGATGGACCCGTCGGTAAAATGCTGCGCGCGGCGGGACGCCATCCGTATCGCCCCGCGCACATTCATTTTCAAATTTCGGCGGACGGCTATAAAGCATTGACGACGGAATTGTATTTGAACGGCGACCCATACATTGATTCGGATGCCGTGTTCGGCGTGCGTTCGTCGTTGGTGATTGATTTGGAAAAACGCGATGGCGTGCTGCACGCGCACTATGATTTTGTAATGGAACCTGTGAGCTTGGAAAAACGCGAGAATGTAGGAGCCGAATGAAACAAGCATTTCACGAAAGGACCATCGTCGAACTGCAAAACGCGATGCAAACGGGCGAATGGACCGCGCGCAAAATCGCAGAGGAATATCTCGAACGCATCGAATCGCTCGACCGAAACGGAGCGCGCGTTAATTCCGTCATTGAACTCAATCCCGACGCGCTCGCGATTGCCGATGCGTTGGACGGCGAACGACGCGCGGGAAAAACGCGCGGCGCGCTGCACGGCATTCCGATTTTGCTCAAAGACAATATTGACACGCACGACCGCATGATGACCACCGCCGGTTCGCTCGCGCTCAAAGGTTCAATTGCCGCGCGTGACGCGTTCATTGTCGAACGCTTGCGCGCGGCGGGCGCGGTCATTCTGGGCAAAACGAATTTGAGCGAGTGGGCAAATTTTCGCGGGCGCCGTTCCGTCAGCGGCTGGTCGAGTCGCGGCGGTTTGACGCGCAATCCGTACGCGTTGGACCGGACCGCGTGCGGTTCGTCGTCCGGTTCGGGCGCGGCAGTGGCGGCGAATTTTTGCGCGGCGGCGATTGGCACCGAAACAGACGGCTCGATTATTTGTCCGTCGCAAACAAACGGCATTGTCGGCATCAAGCCGACGCTGGGTCTGTTGAGCCGCAGCGGCATCATTCCCATCGCGCACAGCCAGGACACGCCCGGTCCCATGACGCGCACCGTTGCCGACGCGGCAATTTTGCTCGGCGCCATGACGGGCGTGGATACGCGTGATGCCGCAACGCGCCCAAGTAAAAAATACGCGCGACGCGATTACACGAACGTTCTCGACCCGAACGGTTTGAACGGCGCGCGGATTGGCGTGGCGCGCAACATGGCGGGCGATAACGCGCGCATCAACAAGATTTTTGAAACGTGCCTCGACGTTTTGAAACAATTGGGCGCGGTGGTGATTGACCCCGCGAACGTTCCAAATTTCAATAAATTTGGAAAAACGGAACTGGACGTTTTGCATTACGAATTCCGAGCCGACCTGAATAAATATCTCAAAACGCTTGCGCCGAACATCGGTGTACGCACAATGCAAGATGTGATTGCATTCAACGAACAAAACCGCGCGCGCGTCATGCCGTACTTTGGACAAGAACATTTCATCGCCGCGCAAGAAAAAGGTCCGCTCTCCAGCAAAACATATCGCGCCGCGCTCGCAAAAAATCATCGCCTTACGCGTACGGAAGGCATTGACGCGGTGATGAAAAAATATCGCCTCGACGCGCTCGTCGTTCCTTCCGGCGGTCCGGCATGGCTGATTGATTTGGTGAACGGCGATTCCGAAAATTGGGACGTAACGAGTACATCGCCTTCCGCCGTCGCGGGTTATCCGCACATCACGGTTCCGGCAGGTTACGTGTATGGTTTGCCCGTTGGGCTTTCGTTTTTCGGCAAAGCATGGAGCGAATCCACGCTCATCCAATGCGCCTACGCGTTCGAGCAGGCGACAAAGGTTCGCCAGCCGCCCGAGTTTTTAGCCAGCGCGAAAGCAAGTTAGTACTACTTTGTCACTTGACAGTCGGGCGATTCAAATCGCGGCAACCGATGGCGAAATCGGCCTACGCCGATTGAGATTTTGTCCAATTTGGCGCATTTTTCAGTCTGCGGAGCCAGACTTGGCTATGCGTTGCTGCGATTTCCAATCGCCCAAGAGTCAATCTGACAAAGTAGTATTAGGAGTTGAAGATGTGCGACCCGCACACCCACGCCAAATGAAAAAGTGGGGCGGTAGGACAAATTTGAAATTTGTCACCTAATGTGCAACACTTTTGTCATTTCGAGCGGAGCGAGAAATCTCGCAAGGCGCGAATGAGATTTCTCGCCAAGACGGCTCGAAATGACATTTGTCCCGCGAAAGAGTTGCACATTGAGTCTTTGTCGTACATTTTCAAGAGAGTTGTCCATGAACGGTTGGCTCACCCGCAGCCAATGAAAATGGGCAACAGTAGGGCAAATTTGAAATTTGCCGTACATTTTCAGAGGAGTTGTCCATGAGCCGTTGGCTCACCTGCAGCCAATGAAAATGGGCGCCGCGTCGTAACAGCGCGTCGTAACAGCTCGTAGTAAC
>JAKOPZ010000135.1 GCA_029778615.1 Chloroflexota bacterium
CGCGCGTAGGGAACGAACGCCGTTTCGTTCCGATGACGACGCGCGTAGGGAACGAACGCCGTTTCGTTCCGATGATGCGCGAGAGGGGAACGCTGCGGCGAGCGTTCCGTACGCGTTTTTTGGTTTCACGTATTTCGCGGCAGTGATGCTTTTTTATGGCGCGTACATTATTTATGTCGGCGGGGATTGGTCGGTGGGCAGATTCTTTGTGCCGTTCCTCGCGTTCGCGTACTTGCTCATTGCGGCGGGAATTTATTTCCTTTTGGAATCTATTTTGCAAAACGTTTTACGTTTGACGCCTGACGTATCGCGTCGCGCACAAGGCGCGATGCTGCTCGCGATTCTTTTCGCGCCCGCGCTGTGGTTCGCGTCCGCGTATAACGGCGAATACAAAATTTTCATCGGCGGCTTTGACGCGGCGTTGGCAACGCACGCGCGCATCGCGGCAGGGAAATGGTTGAAACAAAATGTGCCCGCCGGAACGTGGATTGCGGTGGACGCGGCGGGGCAGGTGCCGTACTTTTCCGAATTGCCCGCGATTGACATGTTCGGCATTAACGATTTGCACATCGGACGAATGCCCGTTGCGAATTTGGGCAGCGGCACGCCCGGTCACGAAAAATTTGATTTGGGTTATATCATTGCCCGCGCGCCAAAATACGTCATCATTTATGGAACGTTGTTTGATAATGTGACGGAATACAAACGCGCCAACGTGAAATGGACAGACAAACCGGAGTTGGAAAAGTTTTTGACAATCTACGAAAGAGCCGATAGCAAATAGCAGATGGCAGATGGCAAGAACAAATTGCCGCTATCTGCAATCGGCTATCAGCCATTTGCCATGATGGACGATTTTCCAAAACTGCTCATCGCGTTGGGAATCTCGATTGCGCTCGTCGGCGTGATATGGTGGGGCGCGGCGCGATTTTTTGGCGCTTCGCCATTGCCGGGGACGTTTGTGTTCGAGGCAGGAAATGTTTCGTGTATGGTGCCAATTCTCGCTTCGATAATTTTGAGTGTTGTGCTGACGATTGTGTTGAATGTGATTTTGCGCGCCATGAACAAATAAATATTGAAGAGTAGAACATAGTAACGATTTCAATCGTTCCCCTGATGCGGACGAATGAATTCGTCATTACAAACTATTTTCAGGAGAGCAAACAACATGGACTATCCGTTCAAAAACAATGTGCCTGACCCGCTGTTATCCGGCGACGAATTGCCAACGTTCAAATTTGAATTGGAGAAATCGCAAGGACGCGTGGACGGCGGAAGTTTTGGCAAAGAGGCAACGGTTGACCAATTGCCGATTTCCAAAGGCATCGCGGGTGTTTCGATGCGCGTCGAACCGGGCGTGACGCGCGAATTGCATTGGCACGCGACGGCGGCGGAATGGGCGTTTGTATTGAGTGGGCGCTGCCGCACAACGGTCATTGACCCGCAAGGGAATTCCGAAATCAATGATTTTGACGCGGGCGATGTGTGGTACTTTCCGCGCGGACACGGACATTCGATTGAATGTTTGGGGAACGAACCGTGTCAATTCATTTTGATTTTTGACAACGGTTATTTTTCCGAATTCGGCACATTCAGCATCACCGATTGGATTGGACACACGCCGCCTGCGGTGTTGGCAAAAAATTTTGGTTTGCCCGCAAGCGCGTTCGCGAATTTTCCAAAACAAGAAGTGTATTTCACACACGGCGCGCCTCCGCCCGAAATCGCGCCGTTGCCGCACAGCGGCATGCTGCGTTCGCCGTCCAACACGCATCGCTATCGTCTGATGGCGAACGCGCCGTACACAACATTTCGCGGCGGGCGCGAGTGGCGCGTGGGCGCGGATGAGTTTCCGATTTCGACGACGATGACGGGCGTGATTCTCGACCTCGACGCGGGCGCATTGCGCGAATTGCATTGGCATCCGACTTCGGATGAATGGCAGTATGTGATTAGCGGACAAGTGCAAGTGACGTTGTTTGGTTCGCGCGGACGCTATCGCATCGAAACATTGAACGCGGGCGATGTGGGTTATATTCCGCAGGGGTACGGACATTCAATCGAAAATCTCGGCGACACAACGGCACGTGTATTGATTGTATTCAACACGGGGCATTATCAGGTAATTGATTTGTCGCAGTGGCTTGCGGGGACGCCCGATTATTTATTGCGCGACCATTTCGCGCAAGCTGAAAACATCATCGCGCAATTCCCGCGCGAGGATTTGTTTGTGGTTGAAAAAAAATCAACCTAGAACGCATCCGAAAACGTTCTTCCAACTTTGGAAACACCAACTTGGAGCGGCGGACGCAACAAGGCGAGTTGGATTTTAGAGTTTTCGGATGTGTTCTAACTTGGCGCACCCCCGCAAAATAAAAAGAGAGCGGCAATGAATTCTGAACTGATGCTCGCGCTGGATTTTGGCGGTACGAAACATTCGGCGGGCGTGCTCGCGCGCGGCGAACGCGTGTGGCGCGCGCATCAACGCGTTGCCGCCGGCGCAAACGCCGACGCGCAATCCGATTTGAGCACGGTGCTCACGCTGGCGCGCGCGCTTCTCGACGGCGCGCAGCCAAAGGCGATTGGTGTGAGTTTCGGCGGACCGGTGGACGCGCGCGCGGGGAGCGTCCGCCTTTCGCATCACGTGCGCGGCTGGGAAAATATTCCGCTGCGCGAATTGGTCGCGCGCGAGTTCGGCGCGCCTGCGGCAGTGGACAATGACGCGAACGTTGGCGCATGGGGCGAATATCATTTTGGCGCGGGCAAAGGTTTGGACAGTTTGTTGTACATGACCGTGAGCACCGGCGTCGGCGGCGGTTGGGTGCTCGGCGGGAAAATTTGGCGCGGCGCGGACAATCTGGCAGGCGAAATCGGTCACGTCGTTGTTGACCCGCACGGACCGGTCTGCTTGTGCGGCAAACGCGGTTGTGTGGAACGCTTTGCGTCGGGTCCGTATATTGCGCGGCGCGCGCGCGAATGGCTCCAAGAACAACCTACGCGCGGTCCGCTCTTGCGAACGATGGCGAATCAACAAATTGAACATATCACCGCGCAGATGGTGAGCGCAGCGGCGGCAGAGGGTGATGAATTGGCGTGGGATGCGCTACACGTTGCAGCGTGGGCATTGGGCGTCGGCATCGGCAACGCGGTCAATTTAATGAATCCCGCGCGTGTGATTTTGGGCGGCGGCGTGACGAAATCCGGCGAACGCTTTTGGAGTGTGTTGAGGCGGATGGCGCGAGAGACCGCGCTGCCGCAGTTGCAGTTTGAAATTGTGCCCGCCGCGCTCGGCGATGATGCGCCGTTATGGGGCGCCGTCGCGTTGGCAGAAGCGTGTCTCACCGCGTAACCCGTCGCGTGTGTCGCCGCGCGGAGTATTGAAAAAAAATTTTGCTCTGCCGCGCCGCTCACAAAAACGCGCGCCATGCAAAAATCGCGAGCATGAGCAGCGAAAAAACGATTTCAATCAATGACGAGAGCGCACAGCCGACCAGATAGGACTGCGCCGCGCGCGCGGCGTGGCGCAAACTTTTGCGTTCGACATATGTAACCGCGCCCGTGCCGAGCAGTGAACCGATTGCGGCGCCAAACAGCGTTCCCGCAATCGGAATCTCACTCAACAAAAAGCCTCCGACAAAGCCCCCGACTATCGCGGCAAGAATATTTTTCCAACCGAACCCCGCGCGCAGCTGCACCAACGGACGCAGCCAAAATTCCGAAAACGTTGCCAGTAAAGCGAAAACGCCCAAGACCACGAGCGTGAGCCAATCAATGCGTTGAAACCGCTCGCCGATTGCCCACGCCAAAATACCGAACCAAATAAAAAGTGCTCCCGGCAAAACGGGCACCACCGCGCCAACCAGTCCGACGAGGATGAGCAGCAAGGCAAGGTTCGCGGCAGGATTGGCAAAAAAATTCCCGGTCATCATTGCGGCGGATTATGAAGCGTGACGCAGGAAACGTCAAACGCGCGGTTGCGGCGCGCGTTCCGCCTGCTTTTTTCAAAAAAAATTCTTTGCGTGCGTCACAGATACGCACGTTGTTCGTTAGTAATGACGAACCGTTGAGAGAGCGCGCGACAGCTTGCCCTAGGCGAGCTCGCGAACGCTTTGCATCGCGGTATCAAAATTTCTCGCGCGCGATTTTCTTGCGCGCAAAATCCGGTTCGGATGTTTCATCCAGCGACGGATGACGCGTCCGACAAAATAGGGGTACCAAATGAACGCAACACCAACACGAACACAAACCAGCTCAACATGGAACGCAAACACATATTATCAAGGACGCCAGACAGTTGGCGCGCTGTTTCACAATCGTGCGGACGCCGAAAATGCCATCAACGCGCTCAAGGCGCGCGGCTTTCGGGGCGACCAAGTGGGTATTGCCATGCGTGACCGCAATGCACAAGGCGCGTTAATTGAAGACACCGGCACAAAAGCGGCAGACGGCGCGGCGACCGGCGCGGTAAGCGGTGGTTTGCTCGGCGGCGTCGTCGGCTTTCTCGTCGGCGTTGGCGCGTTGGCAATCCCGGGCATCGGTCCGGTGGTGAGCGCGGGCGTGCTTACTTCGGTTTTCGGCACGGCAGGCGCGACCGCCATCGCGGGCGCAGGAATTGGCGCGGCGACGGGTGGAGTTGTTGGCGCGCTGGTGGGTATGGGCATTCCCGAAGAAGAAGCAACGTACTTGGAAAGTGGTTTCCGCAAAGGACACATTTTGGTCACAGTGAATGCGGGCAGCCGCATTGGCGAAGCCGTTGATGTATTGCAGCAGTATGGCGGTGACCTCGGCGTCAAGGCGATGCATCAAGTTGCCTAGACGGAGATAAAAATCCCGGACAACGCATCGTTTGGTTAAGGATGCATCGGTTGGATATGGACGGGGGAAGTGAGGGCAAAGTCCCGTCTCTTCTCCCGTCCCACTGCATCATTTTTGTTTATGTTTTGATTGGCATACGTCTTGTGAGGAAACGGACGGTCAAAAATTTTTACTGCCAGCGCAAACAGAATTTAGAACGCTTGCACGGACCTTGCAGCAAAATTGAAATGAAACGAATTTTTTCGCTGGCGCTTGTTTCGGCAATCACGTCTTTTCGTGATGACGGGTCTCACGCGCAATAACCAAAAGGTTCGCGACCGCGCGCGCGTTTTGCCGCGCGGCGCAATGCGAAAATCAAGAAAGGAAGCAAACCATGAATCTACAAAAGAATGAACTGCCGAGTACTTTCGACCTGCAAAATTTGAATCTTGAGAATCTCAATTTGCAGAACTTGAGCATGAGCGACGTGAAACGCGCGATGCCGTTTGCAGGCGCCGCGTTAATTCTCATGGGGCTGATGCGTCGCTCGCCGCTCAGCGTGCTGCTTGCCGCGCTCGGCGGCGGTCTCGTCTATGAAGGGTTCCGTTCACGCGGCATGAACGGCAAACTTTACGAAAAAGGAATGCCCACACAGCAAACGCTCGCGCACGGACAGGGTTTTCGTGTGGAGCAAGAAATCGTGGTCAATCGCTCGCGTCAAGACCTCTATCGCTTTTGGCACAATTTTGAGAACCTGCCGCGTGTGATGCGCTATCTCGAAACGGTCAAGGTGATTAATCCCGTGCGTTCGCATTGGGTCGCTCAAGCGCCTGCGGGAACACACATCGCGTGGGATGCAGAAATCATCAACGATGTCGAAAACGAACGCATCGGCTGGCGCTCGATTGAGGGCGCGGCAGTACCGAACGCGGGCTCTGTCACCTTTGAACCCGCGCCCGGCGGACGTGCAACGCTTGTGCGCGTGAATTTGAAATACGACCCGCCGCTCGGTCCGGTTGGCGCGGCAGTGGCAAAATTATTTGGCACGGACCCCGCACAAACGGTTGCCGAAGATTTGCGCCGCTTTAAAGCAATGATGGAGATGGGCAGCGAAACGGTGACCACGAACATGTAATCGAGACCTCCGATGAACACCATCGGAGGTTTGCTATAGAGGAG
>JAKOPZ010000136.1 GCA_029778615.1 Chloroflexota bacterium
CACCCCGGCGGATGTGGCGCAGGATGCGGTGCCTCGTGCACGGCATCCCCAATATAGTGTATCCGACATAGATTGAGCATTCTCTGGTGATTCAAGCGGTGGGGAAATACCCGGCTCCATTCCGAACCCGGCAGTCAAGCCCACCAGCGCCCATGGTACTCGAGGGGCGACCCTCCGGGAGAGTAGGTCATCGCCAAGAGAATTCTCTTTTTTTTAAACTCAAAGCGCGAACGTTATCCTCGCGCTTTTTTGTTTTCTCTGTGAACGCGTTTATACTGCCGCCGCAAGAAAATATCTGTAACGGTTGGGTCGCACATGTCAGTCATTGTCGGTTCGTTTCGCCTTTCCCCAGAACTCTTTGTTCGCACCAATTTGCGCAATCAATGTATTGAACAATGCAATGCCCGTTGTTGCGAAGAAGGTGTGAGCGCAACTCTGTACGAAGTCGCGCGCATTCAAGAACACGCAGCAGAAATTCAGCCGTACTTGATTGAGCCATACGATTTTGAAAAATGGGATGTTTCGCGCCCCGCCGATATTGGCACGCCGCTGTTCAATGAAAACAAACCGGGAGCGCAATGTTGGTTCTTGCGCGCAAATCGTTTGTGCGCGCTGCATACCTATGCGCTCGACAAGGGCATACCGGTCGGAGCCATCAAGCCATACTTTTGTTTGTTTTTTCCTTTGACATTAATTGACCTCGACGTGAACGTGACCGAAATTGCTGTGGACGGCAAAGCGTATGAAACGTGTTTGGTGCCTGGCGAACGCGAGGGCTATTTGTTTCGTCAGTTCGAACGCGAGCTGCGACGTGTCATCGGCGACGCGAATTATTTTGAATTGGAACGCCGCTATCCCGAATGAATCGCAACGCAAATCATTTTTGCGCGTGCGCGCAGTTGTGCTAAAATGTTTCCACCGTTGGGGGATCGTCTAATGGCAGGACAGCAGCCTTTGGAGCTGCGTATCGAGGTTCAAATCCTTGTCCCCCAGTTTCTAAATTCAATTTGGGATTTTTGATTTGTGATTTCTGATTGAACACCAAGTGCAAATTGTTTGCGCTTGGTGTTTTTTATTCAAGGAATTCTATGCAAACATTCGCTGCCGTGATTCTTGCCGCAGGGCAAGGCACGCGTATGAAATCGAAACTTGCCAAAGTACTGCATCCAATTGCAGGCAGACCAATGGTCGAATACGCGGTCGACGCGGCAAAATTCGCGGGCGCCGAGAAAACCGTTGTCGTCATTGGCCATCAAGGCGCGCATGTGCGCGCACAGTTGGGTGAGCGCGTCGCGTATGCAGAGCAGCCCATTCTGCGCGGCACAGGTGACGCGGTGAAATGCGCGCGCGGAATTTTAGAAAAAAATTCCGCGCACGTTCTCGTTTTCTATGCCGACATGCCATTGTTAAAACCCGAAACAGTTCGCGCCGTCGTCGAAAAACATCTTGCCACAAATGCCATACTCACCATGCTCACTGTTGTCTCGGATGACACAATGAACTTTGGGCGCATCGTGCGCGATGCGAACGGCAAAGCGATTCGCATTGTCGAAGAAGTGGAAGCAACGCCGCAAGTATTGGCGATTCACGAAATCAATCCCGGCGTTTATTGTTTCGACGCCCAATGGCTCTGGGAAAATTTGGAACGCATCCAACCTTCACCGAAAAAAGGTGAATATTATCTTACCGACCTACTTGAATTAGCGGTGGCACAGAACGCGCGCGTCGAGACCGAAACCATCGGTGACGCCGCGCAGTGTGTGGGCATCAATACGCGTGTTCAACTCGCGCGCGCCGAAAAAATCATGCGCGACCGCATCCGCGAACGCATCATGTTGAATGGCGTAACACTGCTTGACCCCGCGTCATCGTTTATTGATGCCGATGTAGAAATTGGGCAAGACGCTGTGATTTTTCCAAACACACATCTCCAAGGCAAAACGCGCATTGGCGCAGAGTCTTCCATCGGACCCAACGCGATAATTTCTGATTCGGTCATCGGCGATGCGTGTAAAATCGGACCCTCTGTCATTGAATCGGCAATCTTGGAAGACCACGTGGAAATGGGACCGTTTTGTCACTTGCGCCCCGGTGCCTACTTGGCGAGGCATGTTCATTTGGGCAATTACGCCGAAGTAAAAAAATCGCGGCTCGGCGAAGGCGTGCACATGGGACACTTTTCGTACTTGGGCGATGCCGATGTCGGCGCACATACAAACATCGGCGCGGGCACAATTACGTGCAACTATGATGGTAAGAATAAACATCGCACCATCATTGGCGAGAATGTTTTTATCGGCAGCGACTCGATGCTCGTCGCACCGTTAACCATTGGTAATAATGCGCGTACCGGCGCGGGCGCGGTTGTCACCAAAGATATTCCGCCCAACTCGCTTGCCGTCGGTGTTCCCGCGCGCGTCATTCGGAAACTATCCGATAATCCGTAACCAGTGCTCAGTACTCGGTAGCCCAATGTCGTGACGGGTGACTGACTGCTGAATACTGATTATTCCATTCACTTATTTTATCTCTCACGCTTTTAATCCTTTCACTTGTCGTCGCGTGGTTTTGTTCCGCCATTCGGTCTGCCATCATGACGGTTGAGCGTACGCGCGTTGAGGCAGCGGCGGAGCAGGGAGACTCACGCGCGCGATTGCTTTTGGTCTTGTTGGACAATCCGTACCGTTCCCTCGCGCCCATCACCTTTGCTTTCTCTGCCGCGTTAATTGGCGTAACTCTCGCGTTAACATGGAACGCGTTTGAAACCGCGCTCGATGTGCTGTCGCGTTTTTCAGAAATCGTTTCCGTTCTGGGCGTGCTCTTGCTCGGCAAAATTATTTTTGATTTTGTTGGAACTGCGCGTTCGTTTTCGCTCTCGCTCTGGCTCGCCCCGCTGCTTTCTCAGCTCGGCAAACTCGCCGCCCCCTTTGTGAATTTCTCGCAATGGCTTACGCACATCGCCAAAGGTCCGCGCACGCGCAATCAACAATCGGACCGCATCTCGGCGGACGACATTCAAATCATCATGTCCGAAGGCGAAGAGCCGCGCAAAATCGAACTCATTGACCCTGACGAACGCGAGATGATTGCGGGCATTATCGAGATGGGACAGCGCTACGCGAGCGAGATTATGATTCCGCGTCCCGATGTCGTCGCGCTCGATGGCAACGCTTCGATTGACGACGCGCTCGAAGTGGCAATCCAACACGGACATTCGCGCTTGCCGGTGTATGAAGAGGATATAGACCACATTGTCGGCATCTTGCACGTCAAAGATTTGTTGCAGGCAATGCGCCATCCACATCAAAACGTGGCACTGCGCGATTTGTTGCGCCCGGTGCACTATGTCCCCGAGACCGCGCGCGCGGACGATATTTTGCGCGACCTCTTACGCACTCGCATTCACATGGCCATCGTGGTGGATGAATACGGCGGCACTTCGGGCGTATTGACCATTGAAGATGTGATTGAAGAAATCGTCGGCGAAATCCGCGATGAATACGATACGGCAGAGGAAGCGCCTTTTTCGCGTATCAGCGAGAACGAAGCAAATTTCAACGGCAGTGTTTCATTAAATGAATTCAACAGCGCGTTTGGCGCAGAAGTGCCGACAGCAGAAAGCGACACGCTCGGCGGTCTCATTTACACCCAATTGGGAAAATTGCCACGCGTCGGCGACCGCGTTCGCATCGGCAATGTCGAACTGATGGTGACCGCGTTGAGCGGACGCCGCATCAAACAAGTGCGCGCGTTGAAACTTTCACAGGAGCCGCAAATCGCGAGCGAACAGGTTCGCAACAAACAAAATGAAGAAAATCAATCTGCATAAATTACTTGTGCGCGCGCAGGCGGTTCGCGCACATGCCTACGCCCCCTATTCCAAATATCAAGTTGGCGCTGCCGCGCTCGCTGCGTCGGGGAAAATTTACGCGGGCTGTAATGTCGAAAACGCGTCGTACGGGCTCACTGTGTGCGCGGAACGAAACGCCATTTCTAAAGGAATCTCTGAAGGGGAACGCGAATTCATCGCGCTCGCGGTGGTTACGGAAAATGGCGGCAGTCCCTGCGGCGCGTGTCGTCAGGTCGAACTGGAATTTATGAGTCCCGATGCGCCCGTTGTGCTTGCCGACGCGGCACTGCAAAACATTCAACACACGACAGTGGGCGAACTTTTGCCGGATGGCTTTACCCCGCGCAAGCTAAGAGAAGGTCAGCGCGCACACAATAACCGAAAAACGACCAAGCCGTAACCCGCTTTCCACCCCTGCGTTATTGAATAAGCGCATGGCGTTCAGTGTTGAATCCGTATGCGAATCGCGCGTACGGATTTTTTTGATGCGCCGAGCCGAAATTTGCGGCAAATCGTTCTGCATGATTTTCAGCGCGTGGAACCCTCGTGTATAATAGTTTTTCGATTTATCGAAAATGCCTGACGCTTTATTTC
>JAKOPZ010000137.1 GCA_029778615.1 Chloroflexota bacterium
AAAATCATACTTCCCTCGTCCGAGCCACCATCCTTTACTACAAGCAAACTCGGAAAGAGCCGCGACATTGAAATCTCTGTGCATAATTGCAGCATAACGTGAATTATTTATCGAACCCATCTGAAATTCTGTGCCAATTGTGATTCCATATCGTGCCGCCAAATCGCGTAACCCTATTGGGCGCGGCGTTTGAGTTCGCGTTGGTGCTGCTGCGAGCGTCTGCATAATCGCCGTATTCGTATATTGCCAATCCGGAATCGCGGGCGTGAGTGTAAGAGTGTTTGTTGGAGTTTTTGTAATTGTTGCGGTATTGGTTGGCGTTGAGGTGTTTGTCGCCGTCGCGGTTGATGGTTCCGTCACGGTTGGCGCGCGCGATGCGGTTGGCACGACGATTGCGACACTCCTTACCGAAGGAGTTGGTATTAATGTCGGCGTAGTCGTGGGCGCGCACGCAATTATCAAAACAAGAAAAATCAAACTCGAAATAACTTTCATAGAGATTGCTTCTCTCAAAGTGTTGCAAAATAGTCTCGCAGCATCTTCAAAAAACGGTTTTAGCGTGTCGAGTTTTTCTTGAAGCATGGTGGATAAACTATTTTTCATTTGATGAACTGGTGTTTGATAAGGGTTGGCACCGTAGTAACGAATTTATTCGTAGAGCTCTGTCGTTGCGCGCACAGAACGATTGAAATCGTTACTACGCGCACGCAAAATTGTCTCTGCCATCTCTTGCTCTCCATTCGCTATTTCAACTCGTCATCATTCTACTCTGCACCACGCGAAACCTTCCACTCACAAACGAGGCGTCTGTCAATGTTGCATTCCCCGCAGGATTCAATCCGCTGACGTGATAATCGCTGAACGCGGCGGCGTAGGTAAGCGGCATTGGACCAATCATGTTAATCGAAAGATTCGCGCCCGCGTCGCCGAATGCGTGCTGCGCGCGTTCGATAAATTTTTCATCCGTCGAATATGCGTACGAATTGATGGCACCGAATTGTTTCGCATCGCTCGCCGCTTGCTGCAATGCTTGTTCGGGCGAATCGGCGGCGATAAAGTGAATGACGGGACCAAACCATTCGCGCGCGTAAATGTCACTGTCCGAAATGTCGAGTCCGAGAATGACGGGCATGCGCGTGCGCGCGTTCGGGAAATCGGGATGCGTGTAGGGTTTCGATTCGCGCAAGAGTTTTGCGCGCGACGGCGCGAGTTCTTCGGCGCGTTCGATGGTGTTCAAAATATTTTCGTTTTGAATCGCGCCAAGCACGCCGCCCGCGCGCGCATTGTCGCTCAACAAACCGTTAATGCTTTCGACTAACGTGTGCGCGGTTTCGTCAAACGACATTTCCACATCTCCGTTGCGAAACCCTTGGCGCGGAATGTACACATTCTGCGGACTCGTGCACATTTGTTTGGAAAACAAACACAATGCCAAGCCGAGCGTTTGCGCCAATCCTTTAAGGTCGTTCGTGGAATCGAGAACGACGGAATTCACGCCTGATGTTTCGGTGAACACAGGTTTGCCGCGCGCGTTTTCTTCAATCCATCTGCCAAAATGCGCGCTGCCCGTAAAGTCCACAATCGCCGTATCGGCACGCGTCACCAATTCTCTTGCAATCGGTTCGGCTGGCGTGTCCACGACGAGCGTCACGAGATTCGGGTCATAGCCCGCATCGCGCAATGTTTCGCGACAAATTTCCACCGCGATTGCCATCGGC